>JAYVXG010000508.1:0-4418 GCA_043785475.1 Armatimonadota bacterium | reverse complement strand
CTGAGGTCGAGAAGGAATCTAAGTCTCAAGAAAATGCGGAGAATGATCCGCTCGCAGCCGTAGCTTTCGCCGGTGCGCAGCCCGAAATAACCGTCGTCGAAAATGAAATCTCGATTGGAGTGGCCTCACCGGTCGGTGCAACTGCTGTCGCGGTTGAAGAACGTCCAGCCCTGAGAATCGAATCGAACCCAAGTGCCGACTTCAAAGACCCGTTGGAGAAAATTGATGGCGTTGGTCAGGTTTACCAAATCAAACTTTATGAGGCTGGAATCAAGACGTTTGCCCAATTGGCCGCCGCATCCCCGAGTCGTATTACAGAAATCGTTGAGCCTCAGAACTGGCAAACGATCGATATCATGAAATGGCGTCGCGAAGCCGCTTTGTACGCCGCTGGTGAGAAATTCTAAGATGGACAAAAAACTCATTAAGGGAGTTCTCGCGCTGTGTTGCACAACGAGCGGATTGGCCCTTTCTTTGCGGAGCCACCCAGTAGTTTCAGATGTGATGAGAAACGCCAAGCCGGTTGCCGCCAACTCAACGGAATTGGTCATCTCTGACCCGGCAAAAGTCGCCGACTATGGCATTGGGAATTACAAGGTTGAGGGAGTCATTGCCAAGGGCACGAAGGTAAAGATTTCTCTGGACGGCAAAGAAGTCGGAGATGTGACCGCTAATACCGAGGACGGGCAATATGATGTCGAAGTCGATGTTAAGGAACCTGGTAAACATGTTTTTCTAGCGCAATTTAAGAATGCGGACGGCAAGGAAGACACAAGAAAACTGGAATTTACCGCCTCAGACAAGAAATTTGGCGGCGACAAAGCGGCCCAAGAACTGACCGCTAACAATGCTGAGTCAGGTCGCGGAAGTAGAAATAGCAAGCCAGCAACGAACAAGAAAGTCAGAACAACGAAAGTAGTAACGACTCCACCGGACGACGAAAACAGCAGCGATCCAAATAGCTCGGCAAATCGAAAATCCAGTGGTGCTCATGATGAAAACATTCTTCCGAAAAATCAACCGAAGCTTAAACCTGAAGAGATGCCTAAGATTCATGAGCCAATTAAGCCGGCCACGGCTAAAGTTCAGTTCGTCCTCAGCAGCCACACCAATTGCAATATTGTTCCTCACGGAATCATCAAGATTGGCGGCAAGGGAAACCCTGGCGACAAAATCATGCTGTTGGTTGACAACAAGCCATCGATGCGAGGGACGATTAAACCAGACGGAAAATGGAATTTTCCGGTAAAGGTCGCAAAGCCTGGATTCAGACGTATCACGGCCCAAAACCTTACGAGTCGGGAAGCCAAAAGTATTAAGCTCAAGATTAAATAGAAGGTTTAGTGCCTCAGACCGTCAGCCATCAACTAATGGCTGACAGTTTTTCTTTTTGTGGCTCGGCCAACTGCCAACTGCTAACTTCCTTAGCCCCGGTACACTTTCACCATGGATTTTGCCCAGACGCAAGAGCACGAACTCATCCGTGAAATGGCCTACAAATTTGGACAGAATGAGGTTCTGCCCGGCCTCGCAGAAAGGGATCGCGAACACCGAAGCGACTCCGAGATGCTCGAAAAGATGGCTGCGAGCGGAATCATGGGAATCTCGATTCCCGCCAAATACGGGGGGATGGATACGGACTACATTTCCCTCGGAATTGTCTGTGAGGAGCTTGAAAGAGCGGATTCCACCGCAAGGGTTGTGATGTCCGTTCATTCCGGTTTGCACTCATTGACCATTCTCCAATGGGGAACCGAGGAGCAAAAGCAACGCTGGCTTCCGAACCTTGCCAAAGGCAATAGATGGGGCGGATTTGGCTTGACCGAGCCCAACGCTGGCTCCGACGCCGCAAACCTCCGAACCACCGCAACCAAGGACGGCGACTCATATATTCTCAACGGCGAGAAGACCTGGATTTCGCTCGCCGACTACGCCCATCAATTCTTAGTCATTACTCGCCTCACGAACTCAACCGCTAAGGCACCGTTTGCTGCATTCATTGTTGATCGAAATACAACTGGCTTTTCTTCGAGGGCAATCAAAGGCAAGCTAGGAGTTCGCGCAGGCAACACGGGCCAGATTTTCTTTGACAACATGCGGGTCCCCGCCGAAAACATGCTCGGCGAAGAAGATGACGGATTCAAAGTTGCAATGTGTGCGCTCGATCACGGTCGCTACACGGTCGCAGCTGGCGCGGTGGGGATCATCACTGCTTGCCTCGATGCCTGCACCAAGTACGCCAATGAGCGGAGTGTGGGCGGAGAAGTGATTGGCAAAAAGCAGCTCGTCCAGCAAATGATTGCGTCGATGGTCAAAGGGCGAGAAATTGGGCGGTTGCTGTATTACAAAGTCGGCTGGATGAAAAATATTGGACTACGACACACTAAAGAGTGCTCGATGGCGAAATGGACTAATTGCGAAGCCGCTTTTGACGCCGCCAACAAGGCGGTCGAGATTCACGGAGCGTACGGATACTGCGACGAATTCCCGGTCGAGCGTTACTTCCGCAACTCGCGCGGAGCAATCATCTACGAAGGAACCCACGAAATCCACACCTTGATGCAAGCAGAGTACGAGCTTGGCTACCGGGCGGACAAGCCGATAAGCCGAGTCTTGCCGACATGGCCGGTAAAGTAAAAAAATGGGTCCTTCGCTAAGTTGGCGAAGAACCGATTTTACCAATTAAGAAACGTTACTTAATTTTTGTGAAGGTTGTAACTTTTCCTTTTTCTGTAAACGTAAGCACGTCACCTTCAAGTTTTGTGTCGCCCTCTTGAGTTGTGAGGAGAGTCTTCTCAAGGCCGCTCTTTATCATCGGTAACTGACTTTTCACGGCCGCTGGTAGTGATGACTCGTCGATGTGAACTGTCTTACCTACCATTTTGAGCTTCTTACCGTCGTATTTGTAATCGCCGCTGAAATCAAACTTCATCTTCATTCCCCCTTGTTCAAAGTCGACATCAACTTTAAACGTGTCGGCCATGAATTCGGTGACCAATTTTGAGCCAGGAGGGGTTCCTGCACCGCTCATATTCCATTTGCCAACAATGCTTGGACCACCACATCCAACCAAACAGACAAGGGCCAACGGCAATACACGGAAGATTCGCATGCCTCGTTATACACCTTTTCGAGTCTTCAGGTTTCGCTAATTAACGTGAAACCGTGCGTAGTAGCCAGCATCTTTGCCTTTGAATTGTCCCCAGCCGGCTAGAAAAACTGACTTGCCGACCCGCGAAATGCCATTGATACTTTCAAACTTCCACCCACTCGTATTAGTTCCTGAGTGTTTCAGCAACATTTCAAGACTGAGGGCCCTGCCATCAGGTTTCCATATGACGGCTTCGGACCCAGCATAGCCCCCAATGTAAGTCCCGTCGCGGGTGATCGATTTGGCGACTGCTTCCTGTTGGGCGAGATTGTCGAGTTTAACGAATTTACCATGGTTCCACAATACGGCAAACGTGCCGGTAGTGTTGAAGGCATTGCCAACAATTCTTGAGCCATCACAATTTGTCGCAAATGCCGCCGAGTCCGTAAATTCTTTGGGCAAGGGAAGCTCCTCCGATATTTTATGGTGAAAATGAAATGCCTTGACGACGCCGTGGTCAATACGAATCCCGGCTGCCACTTTGCCATCTCCCGAGATACACGTAGGAGCGAACAAATTGAGGTTGACTGAACCAGAAGCGGACCACAAAAAGCCTTTGCGTTCGTTTTTACCTTCAACCTGGCAAGCCACAGCGCGACCATTTTCGCTAATCGCGTAGGCGTAAGTTGAGGAATCTCCAATCATCCTAAGTCCCTTGCTTTTGGTCCAAACGTATGCGCCGCCAGCTTTACCAACAATGACGGTGCCGTTTGCCGAGACACCTTGGGCAAATTGGTCCAGAATGTTCGGGTCTGACGATGGATGAAATTGCACGGTTGAGCCACCTCGCCACATAAACGGGTTGCCCGGAGCGAATTGCCCAACGACGGTTTTGCCGTCAGCCGAAATCGCCAGAGGATGGGGGGCCGGTAAGCCTTGAATACGGGGAATCATCGTCACACGCGAGTTTGAGAACCCCATATTCACTGCGCAAATAAGTACTGAAACCATCCTTATCCTCTCAATCCGCAAGAACTGTACCATTTGGCAGCACCGATTGCGAGATACACTCATGGGTAGTGAACCGAATCGCTCTAAGTGCCGCCTGCAACGAACTGGGAATTACTCTCTCCGATGGGCAACTCGCCGCATTTGAGTACTTCGAGGAAGACCTGTACGAAGCGAATGAGGTGATGAATCTCACGCGGGTGCCCAGAGAAGACTGCTATATCCGGCACTTTCTTGATTCAATCATGATCGGAAAGATAGTTGCCGAGCTAACCCCGGGTGGAAGCATGCTCGATGTGGGTTGTGGTCCGGGCTTCCC
>JAYVXG010000507.1:0-4462 GCA_043785475.1 Armatimonadota bacterium | reverse complement strand
TGGTGTCTTGCGGTGGTTTGGGCGAGCCCGGAACATCGTTTGTGGTCTTGCCAAAAACGGCAACAACTAGTCCCGGTCAGACGGTTAAGCTGACGGTGATTGTCGCGAATGCCGACGTGGCAGACTATCGGTATTCAGTGGAGGGAGGGAGCGCGAATGGAACTGTGGCCCCGGTGTTTAACGACCACGCGAGGGCTCTGTATACTGCTCCATCCACGCCAGGAACATACGTTGTGCACGCCAGTTTTATTCAATTCGGCGGTCAGGTTGACTCGGGAACGTCGACGATCACAGTTCAGTAGTCGACAGTTTAGAGTTAGAGATTGGTCTTAGGCCCTCGCCCCCGGCTGCTTCGCAGCTCCCCATTTGCCCTGAATTTAAAGGTACAACTAATGGTCTGTGCAGCCATTTGCCTCCACCATTGAATCCGCTTGGGAAGACCGAGCAAATATATCGTTTGCCAACTATCCCGACGATCTGCGCCTCGCCATCGAAGTGGTATTGGATGGCCTCGACAGCGGCGGATTGCGCGTGTGCGAGAAGATTGGCAGTGAATGGATCACAAATCAATGGATCAAGAAAGCGATCCTGTTATTTTTCAAGGTCACCGGAAGCGACACCCTCGAGGCCGGATGCATGAAGTTTTTTGATAAGGTGCCCCTAAAATTTGAGCACCACAAATACAGCCATTTTGAGCAAGGTGGCTACCGAGTCGTCCCTCCCGCAACTGTGAGAAGAGGGGCATTTTTAGGCTCAAATGTTGTGGTGATGCCGAGTTTTGTGAATATCGGAGCCTATGTTGGTGAAGGCACGATGGTGGACACCTGGGTGACGGTTGGTTCATGTGCTCAGATCGGAAAGAACGTCCACCTTAGCGGGGGAGTCGGGATCGGTGGCGTGCTTGAACCGCTTCAAGCGAACCCCGTCATTATCGAGGACAACTGCTTCATTGGAGCGCGATCCGAGATTGTCGAAGGCGTGATCGTCGAAGAGAATTCGGTTATTTCAATGGGCGTCTTCATCAGCCAAAGCACCAAGATTTACGATCGTGCCACCGGAGAGATTACCTATGGTCGAGTTCCCGCAGGTTCGGTCGTTGTACCTGGAAATCTGCCGAGCAAAGACGGCTCTCACAGCCTCTATTGCGCAGTTATCGTCAAGAAAGTCGACGCCCAAACGAGGGCCAAGACCTCGCTGAACGAACTGTTGAGAGACTAAACCATGTCAACGGTCGTCGATCTCGCGTGCGAACTAATCCGGCGAACTTCGGTTACGCCCGATGATGGCGGGATTCAAGCTTTTCTCGCAGATCTCTTTGCAAAAGCGGGCTTTACCGTCGAACGTCTTGACTGTGGAGACGTGAAAAACCTTTGGGTTACCCACGGCTCTGGAGCGCCGCTGGTGGTGTTCGATGGCCATTGTGATGTTGTGCCGCCCGGCCCGCTCGACGCTTGGAAAACGGACCCATTTGAGCCTACGGTTATTGGAGGCAAAATATGCGGTCGCGGAGCCGCCGATATGAAGGGACCGCTCGCCGCCCTTTGCTTAGCTATTTTGGAATTCGTCCAATCGAACCTCAGCCACAAAGGGACCGTTGGTCTTCTAGTTACCAGCGATGAAGAAGGGTACGCGCTTGATGGCACGAGCCACGCGCTCGATACTTTGGTCAAGCGCGGAACCAAAATTGATTTTGCCCTCGTGGGAGAGCCGACCAGCGACGACAATTTCGGCGACATGATCAAAGTCGGACGGCGCGGCTCGATCAGCGCAAAAATGACCGTACACGGGAAACAAGGCCACGTCGCCTATCCGCATTTGGCGGATAATCCGGTTCATCGACTCGCGCCATTCCTCACGGAACTATTAACTATTCGATGGGATGCTGGCGACCAGAACTTTCCGCCGACCACGCTTCAAGTTTCGAACATTCATGCCGGAACTGGCGCGGTCAATGTGGTCCCGGGAGCGGCAGTCATCGACTTTAACCTTCGATTCAACATCTTGCAAACATCCGATCAAATTCAGGCCAGGATCGAGAAGATGGCCGAAGCCTTTGGTCTCAAATGCGAATTCGATTGGAATGCCTCGGCGCAGCCGTTTGTCACTCGAAACGCCGAACTTATCACTGCCGTAGCCAACGCGATCAATCTGGAAACCAAGAAGAGTCCAAGGCAGGGAACCGGTGGCGGGACCTCGGATGCTCGATTCTTTGCTTTACACCAGATTCCGGTGGTTGAGTTTGGACCAATTAACGCAACGATCCATGCCGCTAACGAATGCGTGGGGATCGACGAACTTGAAAGCTGCGTTCGAGTCTACAAAAATGTCCTCGTGACGTTGACTTCTTAGAAGTTTATCGCTCGGTTCTAACGGAGAAATGTTCCCACAAATGGTCCATTGATCCGTCACCTCGTCCAGGGTTAATGAAGATTTGCTCTTTCGTTGAATTTAGCCTGCGACCTTTATTTGGCATGAGAACGTCCCTACCAATATGAAACGCATGGTTGCGATCTTTTTGTTGGGTTCGCTCTATGCCTACGCTTCGGCATGTGTCGGAATTGGGCCTGTTAATGAGCCAGTGAATTTTGGGGATCAAAGCAACATCATCGTTTGGAATCCAGATACGAAGACCGAGCACTTCGTCCGAAAAGCCTTCTTCGACTCAAAGGCAAAAGATTGCGGATTTATTGCTGCAACGCCTTCCATTCCGGAATTGAGCGAAGCAAACGAGCATATTTTTGAAGTATTGGATTCCCTGAAACCACAGGAAAATTCACCCATGACCGGCGCGGCGGCGGCCAACGCCAAAAGTGTCGAAGTTCTTCAGGTGGTTGACGTCGGGAAGTATCAGGCGACGACTATACGGTCAGATGATCCCACAGCATTGTCGGCTTACCTCAAGCAGAACGGGTATGCAACCAGACCGGATTCGGACGAATGGATCAAGTTCTATACAGATAAGAAATGGGTGTTGACTGCCTTTAAGGTGCGAAGTGGCGCGGGCAAAGGTTCCCAGACTGGGGTTATCCGCATGAGCTTTAAGACGGATGAGCCGTTCAACCCCTATTACGTTCCGAGCGGAAATTCTGCCGAAGGCGGCACGCTGAAGGTCTATTTTGTATCGAAGGGAACCTACTCCGCAACGGTTGGTCACAACGAAAATTGGCGACCTGCCGTTTGGCATGCGAGCATGGATGAGACCGTAACCAATCAGCTGGCGACCTCCCTCAAAATGCCACCCACAGAGATTCCCAAGAGCCCCACAGTCACCTACTTCGAAAAGCAAAATTGGCTCGAAGGCGCAAAGGACGATCTATACTTTAAAGAAGATAGCCAAATGACGACGGTCATCCTGATGGGATTGGGCTTAGCGGCTGGAGGACTTTGGTGGTTCACCAGAAATCGGAGAACAAAGGTCCTTGCCGACCTGGTGCCAAAGTCAGATTCGTAAAGAACAGGCGAAAGACTGCCAATCATTGAAGTGCGATCTCGGTAGAATAGATTAGAGTCAACAAATGCCAAAAAGAGTCGAAACTGTAGTCCTGCACGATAGCAGCATGCCGGCGATCCCAGGTGCCGAGAAAGGTGGCAATTTCATTGTCACATCGCTCGAGACCCTTGTTAGTCAAGCGCGGGCAAACTCCTTATGGCCCGTCACCTTTGGACTCGCCTGTTGCGCTATCGAAATGATGAGCGCGGCGGACCCTCGATTCGACATCGCCAGGTTCGGATCAGAGGCATTTAGAGCTACGCCAAGACAAGCCGATGTCATGATCATCGCCGGGCGCCTCAGCAAGAAAATGGCCCCCGTACTTAGACAGATTTACGACCAAATGCCTGAACCTAAATGGGTGATATCGATGGGCGCATGCGCTTCATCCGGTGGAGTTTACAATAACTATGCGATCGTCCAAGGCGCCGACCAAGTCGTTCCGGTTGACGTTTACGTTCCCGGTTGTCCACCATCGCCCGATGCCCTGATCTATGGGATCATGAAACTTCAGGAAAAGATCAAACGAGGTCGAGCGAAAACCATGAGCGACCTTAGACTCATCGAATTGAACCCAACTCCTCAAGAGGTGATGTCCGTCTAATGTCACTGCTCGATAAAGTCGTCAAACCGCTTACCGATGGAATGGGGATTACGCTTAAGCGTCTCACCCATGAGAAAGAAACCATCATGTATCCCGAAGAGAAGCGGGAACAGTTCGAGCGAACTCGATGGCGACACGTTTTGACGCGATACGATAGCGGTCTCGAAAAGTGCATTGGTTGCTCTTTGTGCGCGGGTGCATGTCCAGCGAAGTGCATCAATGTCGTCGCCGCCGAGAACACCGATGAAGAGCGATACAGCCCGGGCGAGCGGTATGCCGCACGATACGAGATCAATATGATCCGCTGCATTTTCTGCGGTTACTGTCAGGATGCTTGCCCAACGGGCGCGATCGTGCTTCGAAAGGAC
>JAYVXG010000506.1:0-4463 GCA_043785475.1 Armatimonadota bacterium | reverse complement strand
TTCCCGTTGGGCAAAATATTATCGAGGGCGCCTTGCTTGATCCCGATCAGGACTCCACCAGGTTCCAGTGTGCCCTGCGGTACCGCAGGAGGAACAATGAGGACAACGCTTTCGCCGATTCCGGTTAAGCTAGCAGGCAGTTGAGCTTGAGACCCTCTGGGAATACTCACCGTTGGGCTAACGGCCAGAGCCATTTCAGCTTCGGTGGCTGACTTCAGCTTCACGCTTGTCACGGTACCAATGTTGACACCAGCCATCAGAATTCGGGTGCCGGCAGTTGTGCCACCCGCGTCACGGAACCGGGCGAAGTAGGTCGTCGGTTTCGGCGCGAGGAGGCTCTTGCCAATCATTGCATAGGCCATGTAGAGCATTGCGAAAAATGCGACCACTAAAACTCCAACTTTTCCAGCGTTTTGCATCAGCTTTTAAGTTTAGACGGTTGATATGCCTCTTTTGCTTGTCCTATATTCCTCTAGGGTGCGCCAGCCACGTAGAGACCAAGGTATTGGCCCGGTTCATCGACGAGTTCCAAATCAACCGGCGAGTCTAATATTTTGGTCCAAAACTCTTCGAACTCGGTGTCGTCTCGGATGATGTGGTCATAACTTTCGTCGTAAAACGGGGGCCATTTCTCGCCGGATTTCTTGACGATTTCCTTCCCCGCTCGCTTCTTGGCCTTCTCCACGATGTCGCTCAGCTCGTTCCCTTCGGTGACGCGAAATATAAGCTCGGTTTGGGCGGGAAGTACGCAGGCAATAACCAAGTCCAATGCCTTGCCGTCGGGCTTCATTAGGTTCAAAAGGAGTCGACTCCGCTCGTCTTCGGTGAGTTCTCGGCGGTGCCGAAACGTGACATAATAGGCGACATTGTCCGCTCGCCAATGAGGCAGTCTGCCCCTCCAAATTGAAAAATTGTCCCATCGACGGGTGATCATGATTTAGTCGAGGGCAATGTCGCCACTTTCGCCCGTTCGAACACGAATGGCATCTTCGACGGTGGAGATAAAGATTTTTCCATCGCCGATTTCGCCGGTCTTGGCGGCCTTGATGATTCCCTGAACGGCCGTATCCAAATTCGAATCGGAGACGAATACTTCAATTTTTAGTTTAGGTAAAAGGGCAGGACTTTTTGACTTTTCCCCGGTTGTATTTCCCATTTGACGACCGTAGCCTCGCACTTGGACCACGCTCATGCCCTGAATTCCTGCGCCAAACAGCGCGTCTTGAACGGCCTCAAGCTTCCCTATCTGAATGTATGCTTCGATTCGCTTCACGATAATTACATGAATTAGACGATTCAAACAGGGCATTTGATGCGTCTTCTTCCTTGTGAGCGAAATTGCGTCCAGACGCTCGCTAATTATTTGCATCGTCTTGGCTGTGGGGGTCCTAATGTTGGGCATTCGATCAGGTCCATGGATTTGGTTGGCCATTCCTATTGCCGGTGCCATCGTCGCATTAGGAAGTAACTTCCAACGGGAAATGGTCTCAATCGAGGCCGACCTGGAGCGAAAAACGATCCAAAGTGACACGCTCAGCGAGATCGCTCGATCCCAGAAATCCGCGGTCGACGCCTTTGCGGACGGCCTTGACATTGGAATCTTTGTCTGCGATGATCACGGTCAGATCGCCTACGCAAACCGATTTGCCCAAGTGCTCTTTGGGTTCGAAAACCCACTAGGACGGTCGATTTTGGCGGTTACGCTTTCTGTAGAGCTCGAGCAGCTAGCCCTGAACGCCAGTACCAAAAAGGAAGTCATAGAGACAGAAATTTCCTTTAGCTTTCCCAAAGAACGGATTTGCGTGGCCCGGGCCTGGTCCACTCATGACTTGCCCAAGCGGGTCTATCTTTCCTTAGTCGAAATAACCGAGCTACGAAGAATGGAGCGGATCAGAAAGGATTTCGTTGCCAACGTCAGCCATGAGCTTAGAACGCCAATGACTGTCATTCGGGTGTATGCCGAATCAATGATAGACGATGACGACGAAAAGCTCAGGGCAAAATACTTGCCACGTATCATCACCGAGATCGACCGTCTCACCAGCATCACCCATGACCTATTGGTGCTCAGTACGTCTGAATCGAGCCCCGTGCGAAAAGGCCCCTGCGAACTTGGCGGAATCATTCGCTATACCCTCAACCTCCTCGCGCCTCAAGCCGAAGAGAAAGGCCTTACCTTAAGTTACGAAGGGCCAACTGATCTGGACATCGAAGCCAACGCCTCGCAGATCACCCAAGTGGTGGTTAACTTGGTCGAAAATGCGTTGAAATACACTAACGAAGGCGGGGTCGATTTCCGGCTCGAAGACCAAGGCGAGTACATTCGCTTTGACGTCACCGACACGGGTATTGGCATACCCGAAGAGCACCTACCTCGCCTTTTCGAGCGGTTCTATCGAGTTGACAAGGCTCGGAGCCGAGCCAGTGGTGGCACCGGGCTTGGCCTTAGCATCGTGAAGCACATAGTAGAAGCCCATGGAGGCTCCATTCACGTCGATAGTGCTCAAAATCGAGGCACAACCTTTAGCATCATCTTGCCGAAGGGAGATTCTATTTCGATGACGGTTGGATAACTGGTTCGCTGACAACGCCGGTGTTACTGAAGGTCACAGCAGCCATTGGCCCCTTTGCCCCTTGAATAAAGCTGATGCGATCACCAGAATGGTATGTCTGCCAATGCCCCCAACTTACGTTTCCTGGCTCATCGCCCAGGCTTGGGTTCCTCAGAGTGCCGAAACAAACCGCCATAAATTGATCGGGCTTAGAAACCTCAAACGAAATTCCATCGTTCTTGACGACCCTTGGGCTCCGAGGCTGCTTGTCTCCAAGCCAACGCGACTCGGGAACAAACGCTTGATGCGCGTAGGGGCCTTTTTCGAGTGCTCCCGCGATGTTCTGGTTGTTGAGGGCCAAGGCCTTGTAGCTGAAGTGAATGTTGCCTTCGCTGGGCTGATCTTTACGGGAAATGCCGACCTGATTGATGATTTCTGCGGTCTTATAGTTCCCTTCCTTCGGATCGAGGCGACTGGTGTAGAGGCCCGCCCATACGTGGCGATTCATCTTGTTTTCTTTGATCCAGTATTTGAGGAGTGCCTCGAACGGCTGACCTGGTGAGTTGATCGCCCAGTAAAGCTGGGGCGCGTAGTAGTCGCACCAGCCGTTCTCAAGCCATTTTTGGGCATCGGCGTACAGGTCGCTGTATTGGTCCACTCCGGCCTTGATTCCACTAGGGACATTCGGACGGGCAATGCCAAACGGGCTAATGCCAAATTTGACACTCTTCTTGACCTTCTTGATCCCTTTGTATAAATTCTCGATGAAGTCGTCGCAGTTCTTTCGACGCCAGTCGCCTCGGCTGAGCCGTCCGCCGTTTTGGATATACCTGGCCCAGCTTGCCCCATCGGGAAAGTCCACTTTCTGCTTGCCGGCATCGTAGATCGGATAAGGATAGAAGTAGTCGTCGAGATGGACACCGTCAACGTCGTAACGCTTCACCACGTCTAGGATGACGTCAAGTGAATGCTGTTGCACCGTTTTCTCGCCCGGGTCCATCCACATGTATCGGTCGTATGACTTCACGCATTCGGGGTTAGTTTTACAAATGTGGCTGTCGCAGCATGGGCCTTTTTGGGCGGGATGGTTGGCTCGGTACGGGTTGAACCAACAGTGAAGCTCGATGCCTCGAGCATGGGCCTCCTTAACGGCAAATTCCAGTGGATCCCAGGCTGGGTTTGGTGGCCGACCCTGGAGCCCGGTGAGGTACTCGCTCCACGGTTCCAATTTAGATGGATATAGCGCGTCGCCACTTGGCCTGACCTGCAAGATGAGGGCATTGAGATGTAAGGCGTGGGCGTTTTCGATCAGGCGAAGCATTTCTGCCTGTTGCTGGGAGGAAGTCAGGTTTCGTTTGGACGGCCAATCGATGTTGTCAACCGTGGCAACCCAGGCCCCCCGGAATTCGCGAGGAATTTCGGGGAGGGACCGAATTAAGTTCTGTTGAGCCATGATGATCGTCGCGAACAGCAGAGTCATTATCCTCATTGTACGGTAAATTCTTATGCGTGAGTTCAAAAGGCGTGATTCAAATTGGCGAGGTGTCGACGACATTCACATGGCTTATGACGCCAATTGGGTTGCTGATTGACGAGGCAACGATCAGCGGCGGCCCCGTAATTGTCAACACCCGCTCCTTAGAAAAAAGCGAAGGAGACATGAAATTTGAAGCGATTATCAAAGATCAGTCAATCGCGGTGTTCCTTGAAAAACTTCAACCGGGCGGACTTCATAACTTCGTCGTCCATGTCAAGGCTGACGGAGTTCATATTGAAGCGATTAAAACAGTTTTGGTTCCGATTCAGGCGACTGCACACGCGATTCTTAAGCTCAATGGCGAGGAGTCGGTTTCGGTGGAGCTTCTGTCGGCTGAAGCGTTTGGGACTGGGCTAAAGAACATGGTCGCTAAC
>JAYVXG010000505.1:0-13925 GCA_043785475.1 Armatimonadota bacterium | reverse complement strand
TGTCTTCGTACGCTCTGCATAACGAATTTGGGCCACTAAACAAGGTTTGACCCAGGTCTTGGCCTCTGGCACTTTGTCAGAAGCCTCAAATGGATTTTTCGACACCCTCAAAGCATCCATTTTCTTATTCAGATCCTTCAATAGCTCGTCTTCGAACCCCGACCCAACTTTGCCTGCGTAGCGAAGCTTGCCGGCTGAATCAAATTGTCCGAGCAACAAAGCTCCGAAACCGGACCGACTTCCACCTGGCTCTGTATAGCCCCCAATCACAAATTCATCCTGCTGGTAACACTTCGATTTTATCCAAGAGGAGGTGCGACCCTGGGCGTATTTTGAATTGACCTTTTTGGAAACCACACCCTCAAAGCCATTTCGGCAGGCTTCGTTCGTCATGCTTTTGCCATGCCCAATAATATGGGTGGAATATCGAAGGTAGTGCTGTGATTCTTGCGGTGAACCGTTCAATATGGCCTCCAATTGTTGTTTTCGATAGCTCAACGGTAAGCCCGTAATGTCATTTCCCGATTCCACGATTAAATCAAAACAAACGTACTGGGGATCCGCCCCTTTACCATCTTTTAGCCATTGTTGGAGACCTCCAAAGTCACTCACACCCTGTTTCGAAAATACGACAATTTCACCATCAATGGTGGTACCGTCGGGAATGTATGCTTTGATCGCCTCAGCAATGTCAGGAAATTTTTTTGTCCAATCCAGGCCGTTTCGACTCACCAAATGGACCTCTCCCAAATGATGCCAAGCCAGGATTCGGTACCCATCGTATTTGATTTCGTGTAACCAATCATTCGAGAGTGGAGCTGCCGCGGCTCGGGTCGCTAACTGCGGTTGAAACTTTTGCCTATCGAGCGTTGACGCGGCTTCAGGACCAATAGCGGGTTGGGGAGGTCGCTCGTTCCACGCTTCGTCCTTCTCCTTTATCAGCAACCAATTCTTCTCGTCATCTTTTAGACGAATTAGTGCCCACTTTCCGTGAAGTCGTTTACCATGGACTTCAAATTTAAGAACGCCGTCTCTCATCATTTCATCGACATCACCAAGCGGAGCCCACGATCCGGTGTCCCAAATTTCGACCGTCCCCGCTCCGTAATTCCCTTTTGGAATCACTCCGGAAAAACCACCATAACTAACTGGATGGTCTTCTACATGAACCGCTAGTCGTTTCACTGCCGGGTCGATGCTCGGTCCTTTGGGGACTGCCCAACTCATCAGCACCCCATTGTGTTCCAGTCGAAAATCGTAATGGAGATGGCTGGCGTCGTGCTTCTGAATCACATAAAGACGCTTCCCGTTGGAGCCTTCGCTTTCTGCGGGCTCGGGGGTTTCCGAGAATTTCCGCTTTGACTTATAGATTACGAGCTTCTCTTTCATGCTTTCTTGCGCTTCACAGGCTTTACCTGTTCTCGTTGCTCCATGCTCTTTTTCAGGAGCGACATCATATCAAGAACTTCGGTCTCGCTCTCTTCCTCGGGCTCAGATCCGTGTTTCAGTTTGGTTGCCCCGTGGCTCTCCACCGCAGTATCAATCCACTTCATCAAAGCGACCCGATACTCGTCCTTGTAGCTTTCCGGTTTCCATTCAGATTCCATTGAGGCAATTAGTTGTTTTGCCATCTCAATTTCACGATCCGAAATCTTAAGCTCTTTCAAACTTATTGGCGGAAGCTTGTCCTCGGGAGCTTTTCTCAACTCTTGGTGAAAACGCAAGAGATCTAAAATAAGAGCTTTATCTTTTGGAGAAATAGCAGCAATATATTGCCTCGTTCGAATGACCAAGGTCGCAATTGCGACTCGTTTTGACTCACGCAAGGCCTCTCGTAACAAAGCATAAGCTTTGGCCGATTGCTTGGTTGGCACCAAATAGTACGGTTTGTCGAAGTATTGAGGTTCAATTGCTGCGGCCGGAACAAAATTGTCAATGTCGATAGATTTCGTCACCTCGGGAGCAACGCTTTTCAAATCCTCCTCGGTCAGGAGGATAAATGCACCCTTCTCGTACTCGTAGCCCTTGACAATTTCTTTCCAAGGCACTTCTTCCCCCGTAACGTCGTTGACCCGCTCGTACCGAATTCCAGACTTGTTGCGCCCATCGATGAGCTTCAATTGGATATCGTTCCGCTCTTCTGCGGAAAAGATGCTCACCGGAATATTGACGAGCCCGAATGATATATGTCCTGTCCAAATTGGTCTTGCCATTGCTCTCCCATCTAAAAGCAATCGACCAAAGCCGAGGCTTTGGTCGATTGTTTAATCTTCCTTGCCGACCAGCAAATTATCGAGTGCCAGCGTATTCTGACTCGCGAATGTTCGTGCCGTTATATTTCGTAAGAATTTGATTGATGGCTGCATGGTCCAGATTCGCCGTCGCTGAAATGGCGAGAATTGTACTTCCGCTTTGGAACGCATTGTTGTAGCTCTCTACAACGTTCGATGGAACTCCTTGGTCTTTCATAAAGCCAAATGCTCCGCCTGCAATTGCGCCTGCGCCCGTCGTGGCCGCAGCTCCCGCGATCGCAACTGCCAAAGCACCGCCGCCGATGACCAAACCAAATCCAGGAACCAGCAATGCAGCGAGAGCCGCGGCTACGCCCACACCTAGGCCGACACCAGCTCCCACCTCAGCACCAGCGACAGCATCGGCGGTGGTCGTAGTGGTGATACCCGTTTTAGCTTTCATCTCGTCTTTCTGAGGATCCTCCGGAGCGCGGTACGTGTCTCCTTCTTTGCGATATGTATCTCCTTCTATCGGAGCATTTGGCGAAGTGTTGCGGTATGTGTCTCCTTCGTTTCGGTAGGTGTCTCCTTCTAACGGAGCACCTGACGAACCACTACGATACGTCTCCCCTTCATTTCGGGATGGGTCTCCTTCTATGAGTGCATATTCCGAACCGTTGCGATTGGTATCGCTTTCGTTCATCATAGGACGAGAGCTCATGTAATGCTTGGCTCGATCTGCGTGGTGCTCGGGAGCAATGAGGCTAATATCTTCTGCTTTGAGGCCGAAGTCCATCAGTGCGCCGGTGGCCTTTTCAGCGTCTTCAATGTTGGTAAACGAAGCGTAAATCGCGTTTTTCATAGTTTTTCCATTTGGGGAGACTAGCTCGTCCAGTGAATCAAACTTACGTCTGAAATTAGTGGCTGATTACGAAAAAATAGTCAATCACACATTGGAAAATAGAAAGAAGATGAGTCGTTTGAAGTCAGAGTAGCATTTTAAAAAAAATTTCCAGATGTGTTACTTTTGGCCCAGGTGCTTTCAGCAAAAGACCCCAATCGCAAATCGCAAACTGATCTGTTTGACCCCCGTTATAAATTCTGGCCTTACGGCGTTGATAGAAGTTATGAGTATTTACCTGAAGCCCGACCTCTTCGTGACCATCAACCAGATGCAAGGCGATCGGGCGCCACAGCCCTTGCCTTTGTCGAGCGGATTCTCAGTGGGAATTGCTTATGAGGTGCTCGGAATTCACACCGCATCGGAGTCAGCGGAGGCATTCTTAATCCTTCGTAATGACCGCGACGAAATGTGGTTTATTTCGAACCGGCATGTGCGAATCGCTGATCTACCCGTTTTATACCAACTCGTCGAGGGGCTCGGTACGTCAACTGAGTTCGGCAGACTAACGGATTGACATCCAACCGGCAACAATCGCTCACAACTTTTTTTGGGGGAGCCAAAAAAAGTTACAAATTCATATTTTTATGGACACATTTCTTATTGAATTCTTAGCTTACGAGGAGTTAAAATAATCAAGATCGGCCGCTAGGCGATCGGGTTAAGCGAACCTTATGAGCGAATATATAAAAGTTAATGAAGTTGAAACAGTCGAATCGACCAATTCGAGTGCCCTCATCGTCCTAGTCGTTTCGATCCTTGCGATCGTTGTCATCGGATTGGCTTTCTGGCAGCCTTGGGTACCGGCGACTCCGGCGACTCAGACAAATTCGACCACGATCATCAAAGATAACACCGAGAAGCAAGTACCAGCTCCTGCAGACTCTCGACCAATTATCGTTAACCCTCCGGCAGCACCAGCACCAGGAAACACCAGCGTGAACATTCACAACGATGCACCCGCAGCACCCGCAAAGGTGGATCCTCCAAAATCTGATCCTCCTCCTGCCAACTCAGAAGGGAGCACTGGCAACTAAACCCTTTTGCGAGAACTGTTAAGAAATGGGACTTCGAGTCCCATTTCTTTTGTGTTCCTTCAAAGCACCGGTCAGAATCATCACGAGAAAAGTTTTCAAGCTCACTCAGCATAAGTCTGCGTTGCCCTCCTACCTGAACTGTTATGATGTTCGGTACATCGCTTCGGGGTCACGAATCTATGAGGATTATGATTCTATACGACGCATTTATGGAAAATTCGAAATGTTGTCCAGCACGAGCTAGTTCCAAAAAGGGGAGATCGAACGTCCCCTCAACCTAACCTATGGAACACGCGCCATCATTGAACTATTTACATCATTGCCGGCAGCTGGTAACTGCTCCCGGCAATTGTCCTTGAAGTTTTTGAATCAAGTGACAATGACCTCAAATTCTTATGTATTCTTTATGAACATTATCGTAAAGTCATACTCGGTCATGCATAAACCACTCGATGTGAGGATTTGGAATCTACCTAGGTGGTTGATCTACGTCATAGCTGGGGTTATGGCTTCCGGTGCATTGCTTCTGAGGGCAACGTTACATGGTGAACTCAGTACAGACCTTGTTTTTGCCTTCTCCATCGTTGCGGTCGCAGCCTCCGCGTACATTGGAGGATTTGGTCCAGGTTTTATGGCTTCTATCATTGGGTTTGCAGGTTCTTTCTACCTTCTCCTTCTTACAAAATCGCTGATGGGCTTGAGTAGCCAGTCAATGCTGTTCCAAATTTTAAGCTACTCCTTGACATGTCTGTTCATATGCGGCTTAACCCACCGCCTGAGGAAATTTGCTACGAGTAACACGCAGTTGATGCAAGAAATTGACATGACAAAGATGCAAGCAGAAGACGTGTTGGATAGCATTACTGACTCATTTTATGTCGTTGACAAGCATTGGAAGATTGTTCAAACAAATGCTGCTTTTGACGATCTGGTTGCCGAACGGGTTGGAAAAGTTGTGGGAAGAAACCTCTGGGAGGCATTTCCGGTGACTCATGATCACCCAATTTTCGTTGCTCTAAACTCATGCATGATGGGGCGACAACCCCAAACCTTTAACATAGAAGATCAAGAGACAGGAAGGTGGTACGAAGTAAAAGCCTGTCCAACTGCCGTCGGCATCTCGGTCTTCAATCACGATATAACCGAGCGAACCATTTTAGATCAGCAACGAGAATTTTTGCTTGCCGACGAACGAGCCGCCCGCACCGCCGCCGAACAGGAGAGTCGGACGAAGGAAGAATTCCTGGCAGTCTTGTCCCATGAGCTACGGACTCCCATCGCATCTTTGTCTGGTTGGGCAAACCTACTAACATCTCGACCGTATTCGCCAGAATTGCTCAAGGAGGGTCTCACCAGTATTGACCAAAGCACCCGAATGCAAACAAAAATCTTGGAAGAGCTCTTAGATTTGAGCCGACTAAGTTCGGGCAAATTGCAGGTAGATATGGAATTCATCGGTTTTTCCGGTATTGCAGAAGAGGCTGTAGCTATACATATGCCTTCAGCAAAGGTTAAAAACATCAATCTTACTTTTGAAGACAAGGCGCCCGGTCTCGTTGTTCGAGGCGATACCGCTCGCCTTCATCAAGTCGTCTCAAACTTGATTTCCAATGCAATCAAATTCTCATCAAAAGGAGGCAACGTCCGGGTCACCACGTCGACGCTTGAATCGAACGCATGCTGTACGGTGGATGACGAAGGCGAAGGCATCGATCCGGCATTTCTCCCTCACGTCTTCGAGAGGTTTAGACAGGCGAATTCCTCTTCCTCACGAAAATATGGTGGATTGGGGTTGGGCCTCGCCATTGCCAAGCAACTTATCGAACTCCAAGACGGCAGTCTTGAAGCCCATAGTGAAGGTGTGGGCAAAGGAAGTTCCTTTACGGCCTGCCTCCCAATTGTCCCCTTTGCACAACCATCTCCTAATTCACTGGACGACTTTCCCGAAAACGGCGGCGGATCCCTTGAAGGCCGACGAATCCTTATTGTCGAAGACGACGAGTCAACTCGTCTTCTTTTGACTCGGCTCTTCGAAAAGCTTGGCGCTGAAGTCACCGCAGTGGAAGACGCTCAGTCAGCATTGGATTTGATTGCCGAATTTGAACCAAATCTTGTGCTAAGTGACATTGGGTTACCGGTGATGGACGGTTACACTTTTGTACGAAAGCTTCGGCAACGGTCAGATAAGTTTAAGGACGTACCTGCCGTGGCACTGACCGCCTTTGCTCGAGCCCCAGACCGAAAAGCAGCTCTAGACGCTGGTTTTCACGCTTATCACACTAAGCCGGTGGATACTTCGGCCCTAATCGCGACGATCACCCAACTTTCTGCCGGAAAGTAATACTTGCGTTGCCTGTGTAGCTACTCTGTCATCGATCTGGATACGGTCGAGTACCTCTCACTTTGTGATCATAAAAGCTTTTCCAAAACCGATCAAGAGAAAACCGGACCAACTGCCTCTGACGATGTGAGGCAAATTATCGAAATCTCCGTGTCCTTTTCTTAAGTATCTTGAGGGACGAAGAAAGGAAATGTAAAACAACAATCCTATCCAGCGACTAGCGCCAGAAACGATCAAAAATACGTCGCGTCACCGGGCCGGCAACTAATACCGAAACAATAGAAATGGCAACATTATGTGCGAACTTTAATAACCTTTGAGTCGTCCCCAAGATAAGTTCATTAAACTTCTAGGAACGTGAAGGACGAATAATAATTGCCCCGCCATCCATCAAAATTTCATAAGAATTACAAGAAATGTCCCACTTAAATATTAGACCGCTAAGCGATATCCGATTCGATGCTCGGTTAAGATCAGCTTTGGGGAGTCTGGAGTTGGCTCGAGCTTCTTCCTAAGGTAACCCATATACACCCGCAGATACTGAGCGTCCTCCGAGTATTCTGCCCCCCATACTTCGCTAAGAAGTTGGCGGTGGGTGACAA
The DNA here is from genome assembly GCA_043785475.1 of Armatimonadota bacterium. Taxonomy (GTDB): domain Bacteria; phylum Armatimonadota; class Fimbriimonadia; order Fimbriimonadales; family Fimbriimonadaceae; genus Fimbriimonas. The sequence goes on along the minus strand of JAYVXG010000505.1, from coordinate 6,813 downwards.
CCTTTCCGGCATGTTTGACCAAGAGCGAAACCAATTTGTATTCGATCGGCGTCAATTTAATAAGTTGTTCGTTTAACCATACTTGTCGAGCCGCATAGTCCACCTTTAAGGGCCCGGACTCGAATGTTGGCTCAGAGGTATCGCGAAGTTCCAGGTGGCGGGCCGCTACCCGGAGCCTGGCCAAAAGTTCGGTCACTGAGAACGGTTTGGTTATGTAGTCGTCTGCCCCGGCATCGAGCGCCTCCACTTTGTCCTCATCATCGACTCGACCCGACATGATCAGAATGGGAGTTCGGGACCACTCACGAATCGACTTCACCAATTGAATGCCGTCCCCGTCAGGCAAACCAAGGTCCAAAATAATAATGTCCGGGCGCTTTTCGATTATAGAATTGAGGCCATCCTGAGCGGAATTTGCTTCACTGAGTCGAAAGACAGAATCTTTCAAATAATTGCGCAAAAGGGCACAAACTGAAGGGTCATCTTCGACGATCAAAACTTTGTATGTGAGCTCTTGTATTGCCATGGGCTTATCAGTTCTGGGTCAAGGATAAAGATTCAAAGAGAAGTTCAGTTATAAATATACGCCATTCTGGGCATATGTCAACCCTAAATTTCCTTTCGCGACTACTTTGCAATTCTAAATTTTGAGATTTATGGCCAATTACCAAGAATCTTTCAATTCCCTGACTTTCGATTTCCTGCAATCTTTCACCCAAACTCATTTTCGCCGGATGTCCCTCCAACGGAAAATTGGACGCCCATTTCGATTCATCTGATCCATCTGGATTCCTGCTTCTTAGATATTTTTTAGGTTTGAACTGTGTTCCTGGTGAGATTTGAACGTTAAGTTAGATACGGCCTCAATCGTCAAAAGGTTAGAACAATGCAGGTAAAAGACTTTAAAGAACTGTACATAGAGGAGCTTCGCGACCTATACAGTGCCGAAACCCAATTGGTGGAGGCACTTCCCAAAATCGCCAATGCCGCTACCTCGCAAAGCCTTGTTTCGGCACTGCGAAAGAACCTCTCGCAGACCCGAAGGCACGTCGATCGATTGGAAAGGATATTCCGAGACCTGGAAGAAGAACCGGCCGGTCATGCCTGCGAAACAATTCAAGGATTCATCAGGGACAATGCGGAGGTTATTGATCACGTGGAAGAAGGACCTCTCTGTGACTCTGCTCTCATCATCGGATGCCAAAAAATTGAACACTATGAAATTGCTGGATATGGCAGCTTAAAGGTCTTTGCGCAACTCATGGGATATGAGCGCCACGTTGGCTTTCTAAACGAGACCCTCGAAGAAGAAATGGATGCAGACCGAGATTTGAGTGGCCTAGCGCAAGAAATATACGGGATGGGTGTGCCACCATCGCCGAATGAGAAAGATAGGCCGCTAATGGTCATTGTCGAGACTACTGTTGGCTACATGCCGACATCAGCATCCGAACGACTTAAACATTTTAGGTGAGAAAGTGTATTATCGAGTTAAGTCAAACGATCCTTGGTCAGGGGGCCGCATCCCGGAAATTCCGCTACTTTTTTTGCTGGCTGGTACTCAACTTCAGCCCCCCGAATGCGCTCCATCGCCCATTGTGCCTATGACAGAATCACCAGTCGAGAGACCCACCCTAGTCACTCGCATTCGACGAGCCTGGATTGGCGTTGCCTTTAAATAGCCAATTCGTGCTTGCTGTTCAGGTAACGGTGTTTTTCCGGGGAATCTGTTGTTCAACGTTTCGCCGACGGATGCACTGGCAATCCAAACTTTCTAAACTTCTAGCTACCAACGTGGGATTATTGCGTCGCCCAACTCGTGAGCCCGGCGGGAATGAAATTCGGGCCTTTTTGGACGACCAGCTTTCATCCAATAAGAGTGAACATCTGTTTAGCCTTCAATACAAAAAAACAGCTCTCCGGGCATGGAGAGCTGCAAATTAAAGGGGGAAAAAGAAAACTTTAAGCGGCAATTTGTTGAAGCAGCTTGGGTGTTTTGAGTTCCAATGTTTGCTTTGCCATCGATTGCCTGCGAATGCGTGCACAGAGGCGGTGAACTCTTGAGTTGACGGTCCCCGGCTTTACGCCAAGTTGCGCGGCGATGGCTCGATGAGGCAAGTTTTCGACAAAGGCCAAGCGAAGCAACTCTCGCGATTCTTGATCCAGTGAAGCCAAAATTTTGGCTAATTCTTTGTTCGGTGATTGGTCATCGACGATCGTTTCAAACGAAAAACTCTTATCAATAAATTGGTCCATTCCTTCTTCGTCAAGAAGTCCTTCACCAACTTCCTTAACGCGTCGGCTGTCGTGTCTACGAGAATCCAAAAATAGGTTATAGACGATTCGCATCAGCCAGTTGTCTACCTTTCCACCAGAATTGCCCATGTCTATCGCTCTATAAGCTCTGAAGAAGGCTTCCTGAGTTAAGTCTTCAGCTTGATCGTGGTTGCCACATAGCTTACGCGCAAAATTGAAAATCTTGCGATAGGACTGTCGGTAGATGTTTTCGAAGTAGAGATCTTTGGTCATTTCCATTTTTGTTTTTCCTCGCCAAACTAATTGGAATGAATTTTCATTCCATGATCTCATTAGACCAACTGCGGCATAAAGCAGGCATAAAATGATTCGGCCAACCATTAAAATTCGATAAGAATCCATGTTGTGGCACGGGCGACATATTTGAGCACTTTTCATGGCCAGTGCTTGGATCGCTTGATGTCACAATTAGGACCAGTTAGTATCGAGGATGACCTCTAGCCCTCTTAGCAAACGATAGGGTCGCTATTCTCGAATGCAGGTTAAAAAAGATAACACCCGTCCCTACATTAATCATCGATCAATTACAACATGTGAATGTCGGCCTCGATCAAGAGCCGGATTTTTGCTTCCAAGGTTTTGACTGGGGCAAATCAAAGACTTTCCCAAGGAAAACATTCACGAAAAGGTTTGGCCACGAACTAGGGCATGTTGCCAACGTGGCTACGGGCGGGACGCAAAAATAGAAAGGAACCGACGAACGCTAAAATTACCGCTCTTCCGCGGGCTTAAGTTAATTCTATTTGAATGCTGATCTGGCTCCCATTTAAATTTACCGGTATCGGTGCCGGTAAATCTAAATGGGTGGAATGGAAATTCACATCATTTCTTCTTTCTGCGAATGCTTAAGAGGCCAAACATACCGCATGCAATGCCCGCAATTGCGGACGGTTCGGGAACTGGCGATTGCGATCCAGTTATATGGGCCGTAATAGATGCATCGTGTCCAGGAGCAATTGACACATCATTTATGGTCACCGTAAAGGATCCGGAGGAGGTCGAGTTCACGAAGTTGAATGTTTTTGGCGTATTGTCAAAATCAACAAATACGCCTCCCAAACCATTCAGCACGGAGCCGCTCAAAATGTCGGTAAACGTCGCCGATTGGCCGCCGGTAATCGTGGTTGGCGCGGTAAAAGTTACCTTCAAGTCAAAATGATTCCCAGTATAGGAATGATTGACCCGATCCAAGGTTAAAGACCCCAGATTGTTGAAGTTGACCCCGGGCGCTGGATCACCGCCAAGATCCATTTGTCCGCCAACGGTCGTGTTGTCGAAAGTTGAGTTCGAGAAGGTCAAACCCAACAAGGTGTCAGTTGAGGCGAAGGCGTCGGCGTTGAATCGTCCCTGAGTAGATCCAATAAGTCGGACTTCTCCTGCGTGTGCTGCTCCAGTAAGGCCCAAAACCACCATCGAGATGATGGTAAGTCGCATTGTTGTGGTGTATTTTTTCACGGTTATTTCCTAAAATAAATTTGATCCCTATGCGAGGATCACAGTCAATCACTGCCAAGTTCATTTGAAATCCATATGAAGCTCCCCGTGATATATAGGAAAAAAATAATACGTGGAAAAACCAGGAAGATCGGCTCTGTCACCGGCGTCCTGAATTCTAGCAATGACTACACTTCAACGATCCATTCCCAATCTCTCTTCTCGAGAAGCGGAGATCGTGGACTTATCAATCACAGGCTTGACCAACGAAGCAATTGCCAATCGGCTTGGAATCAGCGTAGGCACTGTAAATACGTATTGGTTAAGGATCCGAACCAAAGTCGGCGGATTGGCTCGCACCGATACTGTCGCAAAGGTTTTGGCTTCCCGCTCTGAAGCGGCGCTGAAACAAGTAAACGAGGTCCACGAGAAGGAACTTGCCGACACTTCCGGAGATTTCTCGGCCTCCCAACACTGGACTTTGATCGGCCTGCTTCGCATGGTTGCTTCTCTCACTCACTCCCTAGTTTGGGCCGTGGACAGAAACCTGCACTTATGTTTGGTTGAAGATGAAATTGGGCAAAGCAGACAGATCGAAGCTTTCTCCCCCGGATGCTCAATCCGAGATTTCTTCAAAGATCGAGACCCAGATGGATTAGGCGTCATGGCCCACTTGCAAGCGGTTTCAGGCATTGAGACAACAGTTGATCTCAGAGGCGAATTTAAAGACATGAACCTCCGCACTGTCCCGCTGATGGACAATCGAAATCGAACGATGGGATGTATTGGCGTTCTCAGCGCCCACTGAGATTTGCGACCTGTGCCGCCCATGCTCGGATGCTAATAAGGCCGAAATCATCTTTCGACAAAATTCATTTCCCATCGCTTTACATCTTAAACCTATTCAAACCCAATGCAAAACTCCAATACAATCCGAAAAATCGCCCTAATCGGAAGCTATGTACCCCGACAATGTGGCATCGCCACTTTTACGAAGAGTCTTCGAGATTCCTTAGTCCGGACGAGATCAAAGGAAGATATTGAAGTCATTGCTTTGGTCGATGGGAACAACTCTTATTCATTCCCGGCGGAAGTCGCATTTGAAATTTGTCAGCAGGACAGAGACGACTATTTTCGGGCCGCCGAATATCTAAACAGCTCCGCCTGTGACGTCATTTGTGTCCAACACGAATATGGAATCTACGGAGGGCCCTCAGGAGAATATCTCCTTGATTTGCTGGACAACGTCTCAAAGCCTATATTCGCAACATTTCATACCGTCTTGGAGACCCCGAGCGACGATCAACGAAGAGTCCTCGTAAAGGTCGCCTCGCTTGCGACCAAAGTTGTGGTCATGAGTGAACGCGCCGTAAAGATGCTTCAAGAAATCTATGGCATCTCATCTGACAAGATTTCCATGATTCACCACGGTGTTCCCGACGCATTGGATCGAGAGCCGTCTTTCCTGCGCCGGTCGACAACTTCAAAAAAACTTCTCACGTTTGGACTCCTTTCACCGGACAAAGGAATTGAGCATGTCATTCAGGCTCTTCCGCAGATTTTAAAGGAACAGAGGAATATTAACTATCTCATAGTTGGTGCAACCCATCCCCATGTGAAGGCTAATTGCGGCGAGGCCTACCGAGAATCCCTGAAGGAGCTTGCCGCGAGTCTCGGTGTCCTCGAAAACGTGACCTTTATTAACCGATTCGTGAGTTCCTGCGAACTGGTGGAGATTCTTGAGGAAGCCGACATATATATCACTCCCTATCTAAAGCAAGAGCAAATAACTTCAGGAACTCTTGCCTACGCGGTTGGGTCTGGTAAAGCCGTCATCTCTACGGCTTATTGGTACGCCGAGGAGCTTCTGGCCGAAGACCGCGGCGTTCTCGTTCCTTGGCGCGATTCAGATGCCATCGCTCTATCCGTTACCCGCCTTCTGACCGACGATTCGTGGCGAGAAACCATCACACGAAATGCCAAGTCGCTGGGTAAACAAATGTCTTGGTCGGCTATCGGACGTCAGTATTTCGATCTCTTTCATACCCAACCAGAGGTGAAGCAGACCGAAACCTTGAGACTGAGAATCCAATCCGAATTGGCCCAGCCCGTTATCCCATTAATGAATTTCAAACATCTTTCGCGCCTCACGGACGGCACCGGTCTAATTCAACACGCCATTTATTCCACTCCGAGGTACTCGGAAGGCTACTGTTTAGATGACAACTGTCGAGCACTATTGCTTATGGCGATGGCCCCGAAAACCGATGGCCAAGGAGAAACTGAAATCTCGGAATTGGCGAACCGATACCTTTCGTTCGTGGCCTATGCATTTGAACCCGATTCCAACAAATTTAGAAATTTCATGTCCTACTCGCGAGAATGGCTTGAAACTGAAGGATCGGAAGACAGTCAGGGAAGAGCACTTTGGTGCCTTGGTGGCTATGCAGCCAGGACATCAGATGCGCCAGGTGCTAGGTGCGCGATAGAGCTCTTTAAGAACGCAGTCCCTTCAGTTTTGGACTGGACTAGCCCAAGAGCCTGGGCATTTGCTCTCATTGGGATAGGTGAATTTCTCCATTCTGCACCCTACGAACCTGAGTTTGAGGACTACGCCCGACAGCTATCACAGCGATTGACCACCGCAATACAAGTAACTTCTCAACCAGGGTGGTCCTGGTACGAGTCCTACCTAACGTATTGCAATGCTGTCATTCCCCATTCATTACTAGTGGCAAGTCGCATCACGGAAGACGAGAGCCTCGCTAGTATTGGATTGGAAACATTGGAATGGCTCTGGAACATTCAGGTAGACGAGAATGGCCTTTTTGAACCAATTGGATCGACCCGCGCATTTCTTCGTGGGGAGAAACGCCCCCAATTTGACCAGCAACCTGTCGAGGTAAGCACGATGATATCTGCCTGTATCGAGGCTTGGAAAATTACTCGGGAAGAAAAATGGCGCGAGCGAGCCAATCAAGCATTTAGCTGGTTCGAAGGAATGAACTGGCTGGGTCAAACGATGATTGATACGGAGACTGGCGCATGCTTTGACGGTTTGCA
>JAYVXG010000504.1:0-4472 GCA_043785475.1 Armatimonadota bacterium | reverse complement strand
TCTCGGCTGGAGGACATCGAAGTAGTCAAAACGCTCGAAGGCATCAATTTCGAGAACATGACCTTCAAGCATCCGATCTTTGATCGGCCCAGCATCGCGGTGATGGCGACATACGTCACAACCGAAGACGGTACCGGCGTCGTCCACACCGCCCCAAGCCACGGGCGAGATGACTTCTTTACCGGCCAAGCTTATGGACTTCCGGTGCCGAATACGGTCGACGAGAAGGGAGTTTTGACCCATGAGGCCGGGGAATTCGAGGGTGTTTATTTCAAGAAGTGCGATGAGGTTGTAGTTGACCGACTGAGCGAGTTGGGAATGCTGCTCAAGGCGTACGACTACTCGCACAGTTATCCGTACGCCGAGCGAGATGGCCAACCGATCATCTTCCGCGCCACCGAACAGTGGTTTGTTGCTCTCGAGCATAACGACCTCAAATCGCGAATGCTCGAAAGCATCGAATCGGTTACGTGGGTACCACCCCAAGGTCAAAAACGAATCGAAGCGATGATCCGCAATCGACCGGACTGGTGCATCTCGCGGCAACGACCTTGGGGCGTCGGAATTCCAATTTTTTACGGAGCTAAATCTCGAGTACCGGTTCTCGATTCGGTGGCGATCGAAGCGGTCGCTCAGCTAATCGAAAGGGAAGGCTCGGATGCATGGTTTGTCAAGGATGCCGTCGACATTCTTCCCGCTGATTTCCAACACCCGGAGACTGGGGAGACCGAATTTACGAAGGAGACCGACGTCTTGGACGTTTGGTTTGACTCAGGTTCCACTTCGATGTGCGTGCTCGAGGGCAATGTCCATAAAGAATGGCAAGAAAACCTACCGGCCGATTTGTATCTTGAAGGATCCGACCAACATCGAGGCTGGTTCAATTCGTCGCTCATTTTGAGTCAGGCAATCCGCGATATGGCGCCATATAAAACCGTCGTCACTCACGGATTTGTGACCGATCCGAACGGATTGAAGATGTCAAAGCGGTTGGGCAACGTCATCGATCCGGTCGAAGCGTGCAATCAATATGGGGCCGATGTGCTTCGGTATTGGGTCGCCGGAACCGACTACGTCAACGACGTGCCGTGCTCCGATGGAATCCTTAAGCAGTTCGGCGAGAGCTATCGAAACGTTCGCAATGCCTTGCGATTTTTGATCGGAAATTTGAAAGGATTCGATCCAACTACGGCTCCTGCCCGGTTGAACGAACTCGATGAATGGGTGGTCGAGCAGGTCGACTTTCTTGTCGACGAATGCGTTGACTCGTACCAGAAATTTGACTTTGGCGCGGTCATGACCAGCGTCCACAACTTCTGTCGCCAGCAGCTATCGGCGTTCTACTCGGATGCGATCAAGGATCACATGTACTGCGACGATGAGAATAGTCCGCGTCGGCGGAGCACCCAGCAAGCGTGTTACACGGTGGCAAAGGCACTCACTCAGTTGGTTGCCCCTGTCATGGTTCACACCGCGGAAGAAGCATGGACCAAGATGCACGAGACGATGGGAATGGTTCACGACTCGATTCATACCACCGTGTTCGGTCGCCCCGATTCGTCGCGGCTGCAGGACATCGAGGGTTCTGATATTCAAATCCGATTCTCAGTGCTCCAGGCCGTTCGCCAGAGCGTGAATGGTGTGTTTGAGCCGTTTAAAGGGACGGACGGAATCAAGAGTTCGCAAGAGGTCGTGGCGTACATCATCACCGACCAAGAAACCCATGACGTTCTCGAAACATTCTCGCGGGCGGATTTGGCGAACTATTTCAAAGTCAGTTGGGTTGAGTATTTCGTGGGAGATCCTAAAGTTCGCTTTGAAAAATCACCGTATCCGGAGTGTATTCGGTCGCGAGTGCGCCGCCCTGACGTCGAGTCGGTCGTCGTGGATGGTGAAAGCGTCTTTTTGAGCAAGCGAGATCGAGGGGCCTTGAAAGTATGAAGTCCACTCGGCTCATCATTTTCTGGGTAGTCATGCTCGCAACCATTGCCTTTGATCAATGGATCAAGGCGTGGGTTCGGGGTCATCTGAACGTGGGCGGATCGTGGAATGCTAAACCGTGGCCCGGGGTTTTTGAACTCACTTTGACCTACAACAAGGGTATTGCCTTTGGCATGTTGCAAGGCGGGGGGCTGATTATGACCCCGATCGCGATTATCATTGCTGGCGTCGCGATTCGAACGATATACAAAAACGCGAACGAGTCGCGATGGGGAACTGTTGCTTTGGCCCTTTTGGCTAGCGGAGCGTTGGGCAATCTCATTGACCGACTATTTAATAGCAAAGAAGGCGTGACTGACATGTTCCTTTTGAGGTTAAACAACATCACTCACGGAAAGATGAATGATTTTCCCGTGTTTAATGTCGCGGATTCGTGCATTAGCGTCGCAATGGTCATGCTTCTCATAACTTGGTCGAAGCAAGGTGCGGCAGAAAGCGAAAAAGAAGAAACTCACAGCGACCCGAGCCTAGAAAATCCAGCAGTTTAAATTTGTTGGCTATTTCTTGATGCCACTGCGGCTGAGATTCGCCGAGAGGCGATGACAATCAGCGGAGCGAGGGCGAGTGCGGGCAAATAATTCGCGGTCGGGATTGCTTTGATCTTCAAAAGGTTCAACCCGATTGCCATCATGATCGGGCCACCCGTTCCGCTTAATTCCGCCAATAGGCCCTCATCGTTACGCAAAGGAGCAAGCGGTTTGGCTGCTAGCGTTAGTAGCCCCTGAAATACAAGCACAAATGCGGCTGAGAAGAGTACGCCAATGCCGAGCGAGGCGGCAAAGAACACGGCAGCAACTCCGTCCATCGTGGATTTCAGGTGCAATAGCTCGCTTTTTCCTTCTAAACCATCCTGAATGCACCCAAGAATCGTCATTGGACCGATGCAGAAGAGGACACAAGAGGCCACGAACCCTTCACTAAACGTTCCCGAACCGCCTACCGAATGCTTTACCCAATCGGCAAGTTGAGCGAGGCCAACGTGAATCCCTAAAAGGAGGCCGATTACTCCGCTAATTGCGATGGAAGCGGCAACGATCAGAACATTTTTTGAACCCAAAAACATCTTGAGCCCAATACCGATAGTTACTAACCCAAGACCGTCGAGCGCAATGGTTTGGGCCGATTCAGGGATCAGCTTTCCGATTGCGAGGCCAATAAGAGAACCCGCGATGACGGTTACGGTGTTCAAATACGTTCCTTTCATGGTGCAAGCTCCCCATGTGATCCTACCGCAACCACGATGATTCCCCAAGCGGCTTGGGCAGCCATCGCGAGTGGGAAGTTCAGTTCGACGGGCAGACTGTACATCGCCATCGTTACTGGTCCGAAGTACATCCAGCATGTTACAAGCAGGGGTATGAACCGCTTTGGGAACTCGCCTTGCTTCAAGCCCTCGATGGTTTTTGCGAACGAGTAGCCGGTGTCCTTAAATAAGAAAGTCACGACCGCCAGTGGCATTGAAAACAACGGAGTGTACAGCAGCATGTCGGTAAGAACTTTCTTGGCCACCACGTCTAACTTTGCTCCCGATCCGTACGCTTGACCCATCCACGCGTAGAGAAGGTCAATCGAGATTCCGATGACCGCGAAGTAGATCATGCGGAGGACGACGTCTTTGACTGTAATCGGGTCGGTCTTTGATCGCGTTACGAGTTTGGCTAGTTCGGGAACGACGATACTGACGAACCAAATCGAACCGACTACGAAGACCACGGGACCGACCTTGGTACGATATTCCGTCACCCGAGTTGGCAGAGAATGCATCGACGGTACCGTGTAGTACAAGATCACGAAGACGAGAAAACAGAATTGGATAAGGACAATCGCTCGCGAATTGTTCTTAACTGCCTTGATTCCTGGCGCGGTCAAAGAATGCAAATTCAAGCCATATCACCAAGCCAAAACAAAAGGGGGATCAAGATATGGTTGTACCTTTTCTTCGGGGCGCGAGGGGCGAGAAGGCCGTCATCATCCACCCAGTCACTTCTGCTACTGCCCTGAAGCGCCAGCCCTCCATTCTTTGGAGGGCATATAGGCGAACCGAGTTTTGACATGCCATTCAACGGCAACTATTCGATGTCCTTGGGATCAATCTCGCCGAGGCAAATTAAACGAACAAAGTTAGAGACTGCATGTGGATTCTCGAAAACTCTTCGAGCCGAAATTCTCACGACTACTACGCCTTTCTGATTCAGTTTCTCATCTCTCGCTGAGTCAGATCGCACTTTTAGAATATGAATGCTGCCGTCGATTTCGAACGCAATCTTCTTCCTCGCGCAGGAGAAGTCAACGATGATTCCGGGCAAAATGGCAGCCTGCCGTCGAAGTTTAAATTCTTTGTTGTATTTGGGGCGAAGGTGTTTCCAAATGATTACCTCTGGAGTACTCATTTCTTTTCGAAGCCTTCTCGCACGACTTGTCTGCTTAGGTTCGGCCTTTGACAAACGTTTTCGATCAGGAACTTCGTTGCT
>JAYVXG010000503.1:0-13972 GCA_043785475.1 Armatimonadota bacterium | reverse complement strand
GAGTAGATACCCAAGAACCGATGGGAGCTTTCACTGGCGACTTCATTTTCGTCGGCGATGTGGGCCGTCCTGACCTGCTTGATCGAGTCGCCGGTTATAAAGATACGATGGAAAAAGGCGCCCGTGTCCTCTATCAAAGTCTCCAAAAATTCACCACTGCGATGCCCGACCACCTCATGATTTTTCCCGCTCATGGGGCAGGTTCTGCCTGTGGCAAAGCCCTCGGCGGAGTTCCGATCAGCGTTCTTGGTTACCAGAAGAAGGTCAATTGGGCCCTAAAATGCTCCAGCGAACAGGCGTTCGTCGATGAGGTGCTGAGTGGTCAGCCCGAACCACCGCTCTACTTCAAAGAAATGAAGCGCATGAACAAGGTCGGACCGGCTATTCTAGGTCCGCTCAAAGCTCCAATCCAACTATTGCCATCGTCATTAGCCAACAAAGAAGCGTTCATTATCGATATCCGTTCGGCTAGCGCTTTGCGAATTGGATTCCATCCAGGTTCAATTGGCGTCGCTTCATGTCGACTTTGTCGAAGCTTTGCCACATGGACCGGCTGGCATGCGCCTTACGACAAGGATATCATCATCATCGCCGACAGTCATGAGGATGTCGTTACGGCAACAAGGTCTATGGAGTCGATTGGCCTCGATCGAGTGCTCGGCTGGGTTCCTTACACATCAATTCCGAGCGACCAAACTGAGAAAATCAATCTAATCTCGGTTGAAGACGCCATTGGAAGACACACTTTGGGCGAAGTCAATATCCTCGACGTTCGAGGTCGAAGCGAGTACGAATCCGGGCACATTCCCGGTGCAACTTGGATTCCATTTGGATACTTGGAGAGCCGACTGAAAGAAATTCCGACTAACGAGCCATTGGTGATCCATTGCGCCGGAGGCAACCGTTCGCCAATAGCTTACACGGTTCTCAGAAAGCATGGCTTCGTGAACCTGTTTGAAATGAGCGCGGGATTCAAGGGCTATCAATCGATTCACGCCTCAGAAGAAGTCGGCTTTCCTGCATAAGCGAAGAGAGGACCCAACTATCCTTAGTTAAGTCCTCTCTTTCCCTGCCCTTCTTTATTCTTCTGTAGTCTCTGACGTTTCGTCGACTTCCGCTCCATCTTCGCTTTCTAGGTCGCCGTCATCGGTACCCTTCACGATTCGAGCAATCGAAGCAACTTGATCCTGACCGGTCAAATTAACCAATCGCACGCCTTGAGCAACGCGTCCGGTTGCCCGGATTTCCTTCACGCGCATTCGGATTCCTTTGCCCTTGACCGACATCAGCAATAGCTTGTCGTCGTCCTCGACTACTTCGGCGCCAACGACCAATCCGGTCTTTTCGGTACAGTTCATCGTGAGAATGCCAGAGCCGCCTCGACTCTGAACTCTGTACTCATCAAGCTTCGTCCGCTTGCCGTATCCGTTCTCGGAGACCACCAGCAGCGACAATGTTTCGTCCACGACCGCAGCCGTGACAACCTGATCTTCAGGGTTACCTGCCTTAAATTGAACAGCTCGAACTCCACCTGCCGCACGACTTCGCGAAGTCGCTTGGGTCTCGTGGAATCGAATTGATTGACCTTCTCGGGTGACAAGGATAACGTCATCATCGCCTCGCGTCTTGAGAACCCAACCAAGTTCGTCGCCTTCTTCGATATCGAATGCAATGATTCCGTTGTTTCGGATATTCGCAAACGCTGAAAGCGGTGTTCGCTTAATTTCGGCGCTGTCCTTGGCACCAGTGCCCCGCGTTATCATCGCTAGAAAACCGTCTCCGGCCATGTCTTTCACACTGACTGTCGCAGTAACTCGCTCGCCACCAAGAATATTGATATAGTTGATGACGGGCATGCCTCGAGCGTATCGACCCGTTTCCGGAATTTCGTAGCCTTTGAGTTTGTACACTCGACCGCGGTCCGTGAAGAACAAGATCGTATGATGGGTGCTGACCTGGAAGAGGTGCGCTGGTTCGTCGTCTGCCTTCAGGGTGTTGTTGACTCCCTTTCCGCCGCGCTTTTGCTGACGGTAGGCGTCAATGCTCACTCGCTTGATATAGCCATCTCGAGAAATACTGATGATCGCTTCTTCGTCGGGGATCAAATCTTCTTCCGTGAAGTCGCCCGCTTCTCGGGCTTGAATTCGTGTTCGTCTCTCGTCCCCGTGCTTGTCGCGAAGGTTGGTGATTTCGTCGGTCAAAACCTTCGTCATTCGAACTTCGTTGTTAAGGATATCGAGGAGGTCCTGCGTCTTTCGAAGAGCTTCTTTATAGGTTGCTTCCAGTTCTGCTTGAGCGAGTTGCGTCAATTGTCGTAAAGGCATGGCCAAAATTGCGTTGGCTTGAAGCGCAGACAATTCGAATTCTCGGACCAATTCGGCCCTGGCGATACCTGCGTCTTGCGACCGTCTGATCAACGCGATGATCTCATCTAGGAACCGACGAGCAATTTGGAATCCTTCGGAAAGGTGAACTTCTTCGAGAGCCCGATACAATTCATACTTGGTTCTTCGGAGGATAACGTCCCGTCGGTGCTTGATGTACTGATCAAGCATCAAGATGACTGGAGCCGTTCGCGGTGCGCCCTCGACGAGCGAAAGCATGATTGCTCCGAACGAGGTCCGAAGGTTCGTATGCTTGAGCAGATAGTTGAGCGCCTTATTGGGGTTAACATCGCGACGTACTTCGATTTCGATGCGCATGCCGCGCTTGTCCGAGTAGTCCTGAACGTTTAGGATGCCGTCAAACTTTCGTTCCTTGGCAATCTTGGCGATATTCTCGATCAGGGTCTTCTTATTCGTTTGGTACGGAACTTCGGTAACGACGATAATTGATTTTCCGGCATCGCCTGGTTCGATCATCGTCTTCGCTTGCATGATGATCGATCCTCGACCGGTTTCGTAGGCCTGACGAATTCCCTTGGTGCCCATGATGATTCCGTAAGTTGGGAAGTCAGGGCCCGGTAGGTGCTCCATGATCGCATCGAGGTCGCAATCTGGCTCGGCAATTCGATGGAGGGCTGCATTGCAAACTTCGGTGAGGTTGTGGGGCGGAAGGTTCGTCGCCATTCCGACGGCAATGCCTTGTGAACCGTTACAAAGTAAATTGGGGAATTTGCCGGGAAGTACTAACGGCTCGTTATCCGCCTGCAGGTAGTTGAGGGTGAAGTCGATCGTTTCGCGATCGAGATCCTCCAGCAATTCCATCGCGATCGGAGTCAATCGACACTCCGTATATCGCATCGCAGCCGCACTGTCACCGTCAATGGAGCCAAAATTTCCTTGGCCATCGATCAACGGGTAGCGAAGAGCCCAACTTTGAGCCATTCGAACCATCGTCGGATAGACAACTTCGTTTCCGTGCGGGTGGTAATTTGCCGTTGTTTCTCCGCAAACCTTCGCGCACTTGGTGTGCGGATTGCTCGGGACGAGGTTGAGACCTCGCATTGCAAACAAGATACGTCGTTGAACGGGCTTTAAACCGTCGCGAACGTCAGGCAAGGCTCGAGCGATGATGACGGACATTGCGTAGTTAACATAACTACGACCCAGCTCCTCTTCAACTTCGATAATGGAAATGTGCGGTGTTTCTTCTGCCACGAGTAAAATTCCAGACGTTTCAGGGGGTCATTTAGCCTCCCCAGAACCTAAAAAGTATACCTGTTTGACCCTGCAATTTGCCAGTGGATGCTGTAAGCTCGAAAGGGGTGCGCTCTTGACCAACAAAGACAAGCATGATACGAAACTAGCCGCCGGAATATGGGGCATTCTGTTCGGCTGGCTTGGCGTTCACAAGTTCATTCTCGGCTACACCAAAGAAGGCATAATTCAAGTCGTCATGGGCCTTGTCACGTTTGAAATTGCGTGGCTCATCAGCATTGTCGAGGGGATTATCTACCTCACGAAATCAGATGAGGAGTTCTACAACGCCTACATCGCCAACAAAAGACCCTGGTTCTAACTTAAAAGCAGTTTTCGCAACCCATCGGCCCGATTGCCTTCAGCATGTTCTTCGCTCTCAATCGACATTAGGTTGATGGTTGCCAGAGCCCGGTCAAGTAGATGAACATCGCCCGGGTAACCCGGCAATCCAGCCGTCGCCGCCCAACGCAATGAACCGATGACGCGGAATGAATCGAGCAGCGAAATTTTTGGTGAGGAGTTGAGAAACTGCAATGCTTGCTTCGCTTTTTCTTCGAGCACCGTGTCGCCAAGTTCTCGTCTTGCTTTTCGCTCGCGCTCGATCAAGTATTCGCAGGTGCCAACAAACTTCGCCAGGGAAGCACTCGTGGTGGAAACTTGCGCGTAAGCACCGATTGGTCGGGACCCCTCACCGTAAAGACCGCGAATAGTGATTCCATCGTCAACCAAAGCCTGCAAAATTTCGGGAAGTTTGTTGTCGTACCCTAGTGCGACTAGGTGAAGCATAACGGAGTGCCTCGTCCCTCGCCCGGTGTTAAAGAGGCTACTTGCTAAGTAGCCAAATTCTTTCTTGAAAGCAAACGAGAGGGATTCAGAGATCTCGCGAAGAAACACCGATAGTTCTCGGGACATTTTGTCTGAACAAAACCCTGGTCCGAGGGCCTGAACTCGTAAGTGGTCCTCCTCATTGATCATCACGCTCAGCGATTCGTCTTTCGAAATCGTGACCGCCCGACCTGGCAACGTCCAATGATAGTTGGTCGAGATGAGGCGCTTGGCAACGAGATTCTCTCGCTCGCGAAGGGTCATGCTCTTGTAGACTTCCGTGGTCGGATCGACCTTCAGGACTCCACGAATGATCTCCTGCATGATTTCTAGCAACTCGGGCGTTAAGCAAAGATGCGGGAACTTATGGCCCTCAAGGTTGCGCATGGCACGCGCCCGAGTCGAAATCGCTACATCACTCAGGGCAGTCAAACTTGTCATCGAAGCGCTACGCGTAAGCTAATTCAACAATCTTCTTGGCGGCTTCTTCAACCGTCGCCGCGGCAATAATCTGCGAACCCTGCAAGATTTTTCGACCTTCTTCAACCGCCGTGCCCTCAATTCGAGCCACGACCGGAATCTTCACATCCATCTGCGAGAAGGCTTCCAGAACTCCCTTGGCAACCTCGTCGACTCGAGTGATGCCTCCAAAGATATTGATCAAAAGGCCCTTGACATTCGGATCCATCAAAATCAGCTCAACACAGCTTTTGACTCGGTCAGCTTTCGCTCCACCGCCAACATCCAAAAAGTTGGCTGGCTTGCCGCCCGCCGCGCTCACTTCATCGAGTGATTGCATCGTAAGGCCCGCCCCGTTCGCCATGATTCCAATCTCTCCTCCCAAGTTAACGTAGGCAATTCCTCGTCGCATCGCTTCGGCTTCAATTGCATTGTCAGCCGAATCCGAAGAGGTTTCATCGTATTCCTTGTGCCGGAACAACGCGCTCTCGTCAATCGAAACTTTTGCATCAGCTGCGATCAGCTTTCCATCCGGAGTCAAGGCAACCGGATTAATTTCGATCATATCCGCATCTTCTTCGATGTAAGCCTTGACCAATTTCTTGATCATCTGAACCATCTGGCCAGCGGCTTCCTTCGGAATATTTGCCCGCTTCACCGCATCTCGAATTTCAAAATCAGCGAGTCCCCACGCGGGGTCAACCACTAAGCGTACGATCGCGTCAGGGTTTGTCTCGGCAACATGCTCGATTTCCATCCCGCCTTCCTTAGAGATCATCACGATGTTCTTTTGGAGATTTCGGTCCAAGAGAACGGATAGGTAGTATTCCTGAGAAATGTCAATTGTCTTGACAACCAGAATCTTTTGAACGATCATTCCATCCGGATTTTGGATGCTAATCAATCGTTTGCCAATGAGCTCTTTTGCAAACGCGGCCGCGTCGTCGGCATTCGTAAACAGCTTGACGCCGCCCGCTTTGCCACGTCCTCCCATCAGGACCTGGGCCTTCACAACCACATTTCCACCGAGTCTTTCGGCAATCGCTCGCGCTCCTTCGGGAGTAGAGGTAACTTCGCCCTCAGGAACCGGGACGCCGTACTTGGCGAGGAGGTCTTTGGACTGATACTCGTGGAGCTTCATTAACTCACTGAGGGTACCCAAAATTGGCCCTTGGCGGGGCGCAATCATGTGCGGTTCGGCTCATCAAATCTAACGCACTTTACTAAAGATTCGTCGAGACGAACCGAAATATATATTGGAATGCACTCGGCAATTTCTGTTGAAAACCTGTTTGTACAATACAAAACGAAGAAAGGTGAAATCGTTGACGCGGTCAAGGATCTTTCTTTTCATGTTCAAGAAGGCGAAATCGTAGGATTTTTGGGACCAAACGGAGCGGGAAAATCTTCAACGCTGAAGGTCCTCATGGGCTTCGTTACCTCCCGATCGGGCAAAGCCTCTATTTTTGGAGAAGTCGCAGGGACACCGGAGTCGCGAAAGCAAATTGGCTACCTACCCGAAGTCGCGATGTACTATCCATTCCTTACTCCGCTTGAGACCCTCACCATGTACGGGGAACTTCAAGGTTTGAAGGGACCATGGCTAAAAAAAGAGATTTTTGAACTTCTCGATTTGCTGGGCATTGCCAGTTCGGCGAAAAAACTCAACAGAAGCATGAGCAAAGGTATGTTGCAGCGTGTCGGGATAGCTCAGTCTTTGCTGGGAAAACCCAAGCTTCTCATTCTTGACGAAGTGACCAGCGGCCTCGATCCAGTCGGGCGTAAAGAACTCCGAAATCTGTTGAAAGATCGTCAAAAAGAAGGAGCCACTCTCTTCTTTAGCAGTCATGAGCTGGCCGAAGTCGATATGCTCTGCGACCGAATCATCCTGATCAACAAAGGGGAATTTGTCGAGGAAAAAATTGTTGCCAGTCTCAAAAGCGAACTCCAAACGTTTGCATTGGTATACAGCAATATGACCTCGATGCGAGGACTTACCGATCATGTTGTGGTGAGAGATATAGACATGTTTGAAGCAAATTTTTATACAAAAGAGAATTTGCTCACCGCGATTGGCAGAGTTAACGCTGGAGGCGGAAAAGTCTTGGATGTCGTTGCAAAGGAAGGCTCTTTGGAAAACTATTTTGTCGAAACCGTTGAGGCAGCCGCATGAAATTTACTGCTTACAAACCACTCGCACGCTCCGTCCTGCTTGAGTCACTCCGTCGAAAAGACTTGTGGGTCGTAGCAATCCTCGGATTTCTAATTATCCTCTGCGCAGGGACGCTCGGATTCTTTGGCTTCGACGGCCTTGAGATATTCGCGAAAGATCTTGCCGTAACTGTCCTCGGTCTCTTCTCGACGATCATCGCGGTCTTGACCGCATGTCGTTTGATCCCAGACGAAATCAGGAATCGAACGCTCTATCCTTTGCTCGCCAGGCCAATAACGAGATTTGATCTTCTTGTCGGAAAGCTGATTGGCGCCGTCGTCGTCACGTGGATTTCATTCCTCCTTCTCTGCGGTCTAACCGCAATCGCCCTGACAGTCTTTCACGTTCAATTCAATGTCGTCATGCTCCAATACGTCTTCGCCAAAATGATCGGATTGGTGGTTATCTGCGCCATGTCCATGACGCTCAGCATTTATTTGACCCCAAATGCATCGGCGACTTTGGCGTTCATCGTTGCATTTGGAGCCCCAATGATCACCCGGGGGCTGACCATGAGCGCAACAAGCGTTGGTCCAATCGGCAAGGTTGTGTATTCACTCATTAACGGAATGTTGCCTCAGGTTCAACTTTTCGACATCGGTGGTAGGGCCGTTTATCCAAATTGGGCTCCCGTCCCCATGTGGGTCATTGGGTTTCTCATGGCCTACGGCATGATCTATTCGTTTGCAATGCTCGGTGCTGGCTGGCTGAAGTTCCGAAAGCAGGCAGTCTAACATGAAACAGTGGATAGTGGTAGGAGCAATGGTCAGCGCAGTGCTGTTTGGCACCCAAGTCAATAGCATCAATCCCATCGTCAACCCGCCCGTTAAAATTGTCGGGCTCGAAGCTCAAGATACCCATGCCGCGGCATCGCTGCTTGGTCAATTTCGAACCAGCATTTCGGCATTCTTATACCTTCGAGCCGACCTCTATGTTCATGGTGGGGTCGAAATGAGGCCCCTCACAAAGGAGGAAGAGAAGCGAGGACAGACCGGAGCAAACCAGGCCCACGACGAGGCCGTAAAGCTCGACGGGGATGCTGCGATCGTTACCGTAATCCCTGCCGAAAAGGACGATTTTCGAGGCATCTTTGGCGATGTCGAAAGGGGCGTTGCCAGCTACAAAGACATGACGGAGCACCACCACCAATCCCCGTCTCAAACCCTTCCATTATTTCGTCTGATGACCTGGATTGACCCTCAATTTATCGAAGCCTGGACGAGTGCCGGTCACATCATCTTGTGGGAAAACAAGAAGGATAGTGCCACCCTGGCGGTCAACTTCCTTCAGCGCGGGCTGGACCAAAACCCGCAAAGTATCGATCTACTCAGCGAAATGGCTTACTGCCATATGCGGGACATGTCCAATCCCGAAGCTCCAGCGGAAAAATATGCCATAGCACTGCCCTTTTTGCTTCAAGCAAAGAAGGTCGGCCTTGCGAATATAAAGATCCTCTCCGACGTGGAAATAAATTCGCTCAAGGATAATTTCCGAAAGCTCTGCATTTGCTATCGCGAGCTTCACCAATATGAACCGATGCGCGATACAGCCCAAGAGGGTCTCTTAAGGTTTGGACAGGACGCTTCGCTCAGGATTTCCCTGAACGAAGCTCGAAAAATGCTTCGGTCTAAGTGAAAGTCTTCGGTGTAAAATGCCGATATGCCACTGGTCACCACACTCTTGCTGTGTTCTTTCACGATTGGGCAAAAGAACCTGCTCATCTCTCCAAAGTTGGTCACCCCCTTTGCCCACGGAATGTCCTGCGCATTTAGCCTAGAATTTGACGATTCAATCACGACTCAAGTCAAGAATGTCGTCCCGCTCCTCAACCATTACAAATTCCCTGCTACCTTCTACATCAACCCCGGTCGAGCTCAATACAAGGAGTACAGAAACATCTGGGAAGAAGTCATTCCGCTTGCTGGACACGAACTGGCGGATCACACTTGGAACCACGGCGACACCATCGGGGCGGAAAAAGCGTCGGAAGAAATTGGATCTGTAGCCAAGCTCATCGAGAAGATCGTTGGTCATCCGACCCTGACCGTCTTCGGGACCCCCGGCGGAGTCAAATGGGAAATTCCTGAAGATGATTTCAAACGCATCCTTACCGAAAACCACCTCATTTTTCCCGGGCGCCAAGACTTCTATCAGGATGGCAATGGCGACATAACTCGCTTCCCCAGACGCGCTCTCGACGAAAAAGTATGGCGTCAATTGGGCTTCCACGGAGTTGGCGGCGAATGGCTAAGCACCAGTGTCGAAAACTTGACGACCTTGATGAAGTATTTAGACAAGAATCGCAACAACATGTGGATAGCGCCTACGGGAACCGTGTGGAAATATATGCGCGAAAGGGAAGCCCTCACCGGGTTTGCGCCTGGTCCACGAGGGAAGATGATGCCCCTATTTGACCACACGAAATTGAAACCGTTTGAACTCTACAATGTCCCCTTGACTGTACATGTCACCGTCCCTGCCGCATGGAAGAAGGCACTGGTTAAGGTTGATGGAAAGCCAATTCCGGCGACCCTAACAAACTCGGTTGCTGAGTTCGACTTCTCACCCCAAGCAAAGTCGATTCAGATATCGCCAGTCAGATGATCCTTGGGCCAGGGCCTGATAATTCTTGAATCCCAACGGCAACGACAGGCGTAAAATGCAAACAGATGGTTTTCGCGCCTGCCGCTCTTCTCTTTAGCTTGTACCAAGCCCAGCCAATCGATACCGACATCTATTTTGCTGGAGCAAAAGCTGGAACAAACCATTACGAAGTCAAACCGGACAAGTCGATCGACTCGGTTACCAAGGCAACCTTGCAAGGCCTCGACGTGGACTCCCACCTGACGATCAATTACATTAGCGATAAGCCAACCAGCCTACTCTTCGTGGAGTCGTTAAAGCAAGGCGGGAAAACCCTTCGATATAACAGGGTCGAAATCTCTGGTGGCAAGGCAAGATTTACAAAAACTGAAGGTGGAAAAACGGATGAGATTCCGGCTGCTCTCGCAGCCCCATTCTTTGCCACCTTTCACCCTCAAACTCTCTCCGGAATGTTCGAGAAGATTAAGTGGGATCAAAACGTAAAGCAAGAGATTCCCACGTTCGTTGTTGAAGGCCCCGCCACTTTATCTATTGGAGCAAAACCGACCGGGGTCAAAAACATCTCCGTGAATGGAAGCACAATTTCAGTACCTACTGCAGAAATCAAGTTTGCGAGCGTGACAATCAAAATAGTCTTTGGTGAAGACGGCAAATTCATCGGTCTTGATATTCCTGCCCAAAAATTTAGGTCCGTCCGCCAAGGCTATGAGGTCGCATTTGAGGACCCTCTCGCAAAGTTCCCAGAGCTCAGCCATGCGACATTCGCCACCGAAACCGTTCAAGTTGATGTCCCCCTTCGAGACGGAGTCGTAACAAAAGCAACGCTCGTTCGCCCGAACGCGAAAGGTAAATACCCGGTCATTTTGGAACGGACACCCTACGGTCGTCTGTTCTCCGCCGGCGACGGGGACATGTATGCCCGTCGTGGCTACGTATTTGTAGTTCAAGATGTACGAGGCACCGGCGACAGCAAAGGCAAGTTCGACCCGATGGTAACCGAACGCAAAGACGGTTATGACACCGTCGATTGGATCAGTAAGCAAGATTGGTGCGATGGCAACGTGGGAATGATCGGAGCGAGCTATGGCGGTTTTGTGCAGTGGGCAGCAGCAGTTGAACATCATCCGGCCTTAAAATGCATCATCCCTCAGGTTTCGCCACCGTCCAGCGCGATGTGGAACATACCGTACGAAAATGGTGTTCTCACTCTGCTCTCGGATCTGTGGTGGCTTCGTGCTGTCGACGATCCTAAAGGACAAAATATGCTTACCGTCCTCCGGGATATTACGAATATGAAGGGCCTCCTGACCCTACCCGTGGACCAGATTGACGACAAGTTATTGGGATTTAACAGCAAGGTTTTTACCGAGTGGCTGAAACGGGACACGTCTACAAAGTGGCCCGGCTGGGACTTTGATAATTTGATGAAGACGGTGAAAATTCCAGCTTTCCACATAAGTGGTTGGTACGATGGCGACGAGATTGGGACCCAGCGCAACTGGCAGTTCGTACGGAGTGGCGGCAATGACAAACAGTGGCTGATCTACGGCCCTTGGACTCACTTTTTTAATACCACCACGAAAGTGGGCAATGTAGAATTCGGCAAAGATGCGGTTCTGGAACTCGATTCGCAGTACCTTCGATGGTTCGATACCTGGCTAAAAGGCGAATCGGTCGGCATCAGCAATGTCCCGAAAGTCAGATACTTTGCCACCAGCGAAAATAAGTGGCATGAGTCGGCCGATTGGCCCCCAAGTGAGTCAAGGGCCGAAACCATGTACTTTGAGTTTGGTCGCGTAAACACTGGTCCAAAATCGGTCGCAAAGATCGTGAAGAAATTGACCAAAAACACTTCGGCGACATCACACTACAATCCTGCCAAAGAGAAAATAAATACTGAGTCGAGCGGGGTTGTAGATCAGGGTCAGGACATGTTTCTGGAGGACAACAAGGTGCCGAAGAACGACATCATTCTGAAGTCCGAACCGTTCGATCATGACCGACTCATTACCGGGCCAGTAACCGTCGAATTTGACTTTAAATCCTCGGCGAAAGATACAGATTTCTATGCTATCGGTATGGACCAAGATCCGGTTAAGGGCCATTTTGCGGTGTTTAGGACCGGGAAATTAAAAGCTTCCTATTTGCAAGGGTTGGATAAGCAACGATTCCTTGTGCCGGGCAAAACCTACCGTGCAAAGTTACTCCTATGGGATGGAGCCAACCTGTTTAAGAAAGGACATCGCCTCAGCGTCATAATTTTGCAAAGCATGTTTCCAGGCAATGCCCGAAATTTGGGAACGACCGATCCAATCCTGACCGGCACAAAGATGGTCGTCCAGCATAATGTAATCCTGTCAACTGTTAAAAGCCCCGCAACTATCAGGTACCGCGTGATTGAAAAGTAAGTGTCGAGAGCGAATTGCCTGATCCTTCCACACCTCATCCCATCTTTTTTCAGACTGCAGACTGCTGGCGGCCAACTTCTTAAAATCGGGTTCAATATCTGAGTGCATAAGCGCCGAACCGAATTTGCACTCCTTATCGCGGTTTTTCTCGATATGGTTGGGTTCACCATGCTCATTCCTGATATCCAGCTTCGGGCTGAGACGATGCTGTTTGGCTTTGCATTTAAAGGTCCAATAATCGGCGCACTCCTCCAATCGACGTTCTTGGTTCAACTCTTCGCATCCCCACGCTGGGGCCGACTCGCCGACAACTCCGGTCGGAAGCGCATTTTTGTTATTTGCCAGTGGATTTCTGCGACTGCGATGTTGATTTACGGATTTGCAGGTTCGATTTTGCTTCTTTTTTGTAGCCGGATCATGGCCGGATTTGGCGGGGCAAATGTATCCGTGGCCCAAGCTATGGCCACGGTTGCTGCCGGAGACGAGCGAAAAAGGGTTCTCGGGTGGGTCAGTGCAACCCTGTCTGCAGGCATGATTTTTGGCCCTGCGGTCGGCGGGTTTCTCGCTCATCAATTTGGATCGCAATTGATAGGCGTGGTCGGGGCAATCATTTCTTTTGCTGGCGGAGCGGTTGTGCTGATTTTGGTACCGGGCGACGAAGGAAAGTCGGAACCAAACGATGGCGACGGCGTATCAAAAAAATATCCGCTCTTCGATTTGACGCTATTCAAGACCTATCCATCGCTTCTGCCGTTCTTTTGGATCGCCGTAACAGCGTCGTTCGCATTGGCGACGCTCGAAGGAACATTTGGTCGATTAATCCATGCCATGCTCGGGTTTGGGCAACGCGAATTCGGAATAATTTTCAGCTACGAAGCTCTTCTTGGAATTTTCGTTTCGGTTGTGATATTGGTTTGGCTGGGCAAGCGTCTGTGCGATACTACGATTCTGAGAGTCGGGTACGTAGCCCAAGGAATTGGCCTCGGCATTAACCCTCTTGCCGGGGTTCTAACCGGTTTCGCTCACGGAATGATATGGCTGCTGCTTGCCTCAACGCTGTTCGCATTTGGGTCTGGTGTTGTCGGTCCAACCCTCAGCACTCTCGCCAGTAATACGGTGCCTCAGAACGTGCAAGGTGAGCTATTCGGGGTGATGCAGGCCGCGAGGACTGTTGGATTTATTATCGGTCCGATTCTCGGAGGGTTCCTTTTTGACTTATGGAATCCTGGCCCTTACGTCTTTGCCGGGGCTGTTTGTTTGGTGGTGGCGGTCGCCCTCCCCGCCATCTGCGCTTGCCACATAAAGCCAATCGAAGCATAGGACCTGGCCCTGAATTCATTGCTAGGTATAAATTGCCAAAAGTTGCTGTAAACTGTAGGCAGGAGTTCCTGTTTTCCTCACCCGGAAAGCATCGCCAGGAAACCTAGCAAAAAAGGGGAAAGAACAAAACTTATGGTTTCATGTCCGAAGTGCGTGATCAATAACACGCTTGATAGTGCGTTCTGCAAGAAATGCGGAGCCATCCTACCTATCTCGATGATCGAGGAAGAGCAACTAAAACTCAAGGAAATAGTTAGCAAAGGCATGGACAGTTATCAGACTGGCAACCTTGAGGAAGCCTTTGCAATTGCCGACCACGCTATCATCACAAACCCAAGCTTTGGCGAAGCATACGCCCTTAAAGGACTCGTCCTCGAACGAAAAGGGAACTACGCTGAGGCATTGGATGCTTACGAAACTGTCGTCGCCCTGAATCCGGATTCCGCAATGGACAAGATCAAGCTGAATCAGCTCCGGAACGCATTTGCCACCAGACAAGCAGG
>JAYVXG010000502.1:0-14018 GCA_043785475.1 Armatimonadota bacterium | reverse complement strand
AGCAGGAATTACTGGAATTCATACGGTGATTCTTCTGTGTATCGCCGTACTATTAATGTTGGTGACAGCGACAAATGTGGCTAAACTAGCATTACACCGTTTCGAAAATCGTTTATTGGATCGCGATGATAGCAGCAAAGAAGTTCCAGCCCTTTAGAAAAAGAATCCAATTCCTTCACGCGGTGGAGGGAATCGTTTTCGGAGTCCTCGTCGGCTCGGTTATTGGCGTATTTTGGGCTATCCTGGATTGGCGAGGCCTCATCTATTTTGAATGGTCCCAATTTGCGCTCTTGATCGCGGCATCGTCTCTAATTGGCGCACTTATTCGAGTATCTCGTAGAGTGGACGACCTCAGTATCGCCCGAAGTATAGACCGACGGGCAAAATTAAAAGACCGTGTTGGCACCTCTGCCGAACTGAATGGGGACAGCAGCACATTCACCCAACTTCTCGCCGAGGATGCTAGCACTCATCTCTCCTCATTGAGACCGAAGGCCATTTATCCAGTTCAGTTCAAAATTATTCACGTCATTGCCCTTGTGTCCCCCGCCGTTGTGGCCGGAATCCTGTTTCTAGCCAACACCAAACTTTTTCTGCCTCAAGAGGCACTCGTCGTAAAAGAGTCGATGCAAAAGGAGTCCAAGCGCCTCGAAGAACTCAAGAAAGCAATCTTCGAAGATCCATCTGATAAGAAGAGTTCTAGCCCTGAGTTAGTGGCCCTCCAAAAGGATCTCATGAAGCTTCAGAAGGATTATGAAAAGGCTCGCATCGATCCAAAGGAAGCGATGATTCGAGCCGACGAATTGGCAAAAAAGGCCGAAGAACTTGCAAAGAGGAGTGCGGTTCAAGAGTTAGACAAACTAAAAGACTCCGAATCCATGGTCGACAAAATGCAGAAGGACGCTCTGCAAAAAGCGGGCCTTGAAAAGGCTGACATGGAGTCTGTAAAGATGAGCGATACCGACTTCAACCAGAAGATGGACGCCACCCAACAAACATCAGAGAAAACTCAAAGCAAAGTAAACGAACTCCAAAAGAAGCTTGATGCTCTAAAGGCTCAGTTAAATAGACCCGGCTTATCAGACAAAGAAAAGAAAGATCTAGAGCACCAAATTCAACAGACAAAAATGGACCTGGACGAGGCACTAAAGAACGCTGCACAAGCCCAAAAAGATATGGACTCTATGCAACTTTCCAAAGAAGCAAGGGACGTTCTCAAAAAAGTCTTCGATGATCCACTCTGGAAGAAGATTCAAGAAAAGGCAAAACTGATGAAGCAAAGCGCTCAGCAGGCGGCCAAAACTGGAAAACCAAAACTTACGAAAGAAGAACGTCAACAGTTGCAGAAGGAGATGGAAGAGTTTCTCAAAAAGATGGCCGACGAAGACTTTCGAAAGGCATACCTTCAAAAGCTACTTGAGTCCTTGAAGGATGGGTGCAGTACGTGACAGGGTTCTGGTTTGGGCCTCGGTCTGGGGCTCTCTATTCCTGAACAAGGGTCACCGTCACCTGGTCCCGATAATGACGTCATGATCGCGGATACCGGTCACGTCAACCTAGGAAAACCCGAGCAAGGCAAAGGCAAAGGCAATGCTATCTTTGCGCCGACCGAACGAGATAGCGCAAGACCAGGAATGGAAATGACTTTTGAAATCAAGGCGCCGACATTCAAAGGAACCCGTTCGTCGGTTCCATACAAAAATGTCTTGCCTTCCTACACAAAAAAAGCAGAATCGGCATTAAATAAAAATGAGATTCCGAAAGAGCATCAGCAACGCGTTAAACGATACTTTGAAAGTCTTAAAAAGTGAACTATGTCAGCAGAACAAGCAACTTGGTTTCGTCAAACTTTTGACCGAATCAAATCAGAAGTAAACAAGGTCATCGTCGGACAGGAAGAAGTTGTTGACTCCGTCCTGATCGGCCTCGCAGCCAATGGACATATCCTCCTCGAAGGTATGCCCGGCCTCGGCAAAACACTACTAGTCAAGTCTTTGTCGCAAGCTCTGTCGCTCGACTTCTCAAGAGTCCAGTTCACACCGGACATGATGCCCGCTGACGTTACCGGCACAAATGTTCTCAATGACGCCCGGCTTTTCGAATTTAGGCGCGGACCAATATTTGCAAACATTGTCCTTGCCGATGAAATAAACCGGGCAACGCCCAAAACGCAGTCAGCCTTGCTCGAAGCCATGCAAGAACGCTCCGTCACCGTCAGCGGAAAAAGACACGAACTCGCCGAGCCATTCCTGGTAATGGCAACTCAAAATCCAATCGAACAAGAAGGCACTTACCCACTTCCCGAGGCCCAATTAGATCGGTTCTTCTTCAAACTCATCGTCCCCTTTCCAACAAAAAGCGAGCTAAAAGCTATCGTCCAGCGGACTACCGGAACTGACTCAGGCGAAATATTGCCGGTCGCTACCGGAGCCGATGTCATCAGAATGCGGACCCTCGCCCGTGAGGTTCCTATCAGTGACTCCGTTCTCGACTACGCACTCAACATTATCCTCGGCACACATCCTGACTCCGAGCGGCCATGCGAACAAGTTATGCGATACGTTCGCTATGGTTCATCACCACGAGGAGCCCAATCACTAATTTCTGCTGCAAAAATCAGGGCCATTCTTGACGGGAGATTTAACGTTTCCAAAGAAGACCTCACGGCATCGGCCACGCCAGTACTTCGGCACCGCCTGATCCTAAACTTTGAAGCGGAAGCTGACAACGTAAGCGCCGACAACATTATCCGATCGGCTCTCTTGCATGTCGATTCGAGAGACAAAGACCCGATCAAGGTTTAGCGACAGAATCCATGGCAGTCGAATCGTCAGGACTTCTAGAGCCACGGGAGTTGAGAACTCTCGAAACCCTCCGTCTGCGTCCTAACCGGACTTTTCGCGGATCCTCAAAGGGCGAACGCGTCAGCAGGCAGAAAGGCATTTCGATTGAATTCGCCGACTTCCGCAATTATTCCGAAGGAGATGACCTCCGCCACCTGGATTGGAATGTGCTTGCCCGACTCGACACCCCAGTCATGCGAACCTACCAAGACGAAGAGGACGTTGTCCTTTACGTCTGCCTCGATTGTTCACCGAGTATGAACTTTGGCGATCCGACCAAAATTGCGATCGCCCAAAAGTACGCCATGGCGTTTGGGTATGTCGCGCTAGCCGGTGGTGATGGTGTCCGTCTCAAAGTCCTCGGCGCAAAACAGCCAGTCTCCGGAATCATGCGAGGACGCTCGGCTGCCCACCGGCTCATGGACGCAATCCAACGAAATGGCAACGAGCAAAATAGCGAAAAGCTGACAGATTCTCTTCGATCTCTTTCCCGTTCAAATCTACGAAGCGGAATATTGGTGCTCATCAGCGACGGCCTCGACCCAGAACTTCCTGCCGCCATCCGCGCCCTTGGGGGGCGAGGATTTGAAGTGTGGCATGCTCAAATCCTTAGCGATATCGAAATTGACCCCGACCTCGAAGGCGATCTCCGCCTTATTGACTCTGAGGGCTCCGCGCCGACCGATATCACCATCAATCGAGAAACTCTTCAGCACTACCGAGAGAGTCTGGAGGCTCACATCGTTGCCGTCGCCGAGGCAGCAAAGCGAACGGGCGGGCACCACCTTCTGATTCGAACTTCAGACTCCCTAGAAGATGTGATGGTCAGAAAGCTGAAGCCAGCCGGGTGGCTCCAGTGAATCTCCAGATTCCAAACCACCTCCTTTGGTTGCTCCCTTTGGCGGGCATCATTGTCGCGCTTTACTTGCTACGTATGCGACGCCAAGATGTTCGGGTGCCCGCCACATTCCTCTGGCCCGATCACACCGAAGAAATCCGAGCCAACAGCCTCTTTCAAAAGCTCCGTTTCAACTGGTTGATGATTCTTCAGTTGCTGATCGCCGGCCTGCTCTGCTTTGCCTTCGCCCAGCCCCAAGTTCGCCAAGAAGGCCTTCTCGGAGAAACCACCGTGATCGTCATCGATACCTCGGCCTCAATGCGAGCTACCGATGTGTCTCCAACTCGGTTTGACGCTGCACTCGACCTCGTGCGAGCCGCAATTAACACCAGTAAACCCACCGACAGATTTGCCCTGATCGAGGCCGGAGCCATCCCCCGGGTTGCATTCTCCCTGGGCAACGACCCCTCAAAGCAACGTGATGCCCTCGATAGGATCCATGCAACCGACGAAGAAGGAAATATGGGCGAGGCCCTCCGACTTGCATCCGCCCTTGTCAGCAGTTTAGACTCAGCCAGAATCCTTGTCATCTCCGACGGGTGCTTTCCAAAAGTAGATAACTTTTCGCCCGGCAAAGCGACCGTCGTCTACAAAAGCATCGGTACTCGGCAGGAGAATCTCGCGGTGACGGCACTTGGATCGGCAAAAACTGCCCGAGGCAACGAAGTATTTTGCTCGGTCAAAAACTTTGGTTTCAACCGAACTGACACAGTAGTTGAAATTCTCGCCGACAACAAGCTCATTTACACCTCAAAGCTCTCCATCCAGTCGCTCAAGTCTGCCGGAGTTTCATGCCTTGCCCCGGCCTCGGCCCATACCCTCCACGCCCGCATCGACGCCAAGGACCTGCTGCTAACCGACAACGATCTGTATGCCTCAGCCGACCCAAATGCCGCAATCAGCACCCTCTTGGTCTCCAAAGGAAACCCCTTCCTCGAACGGGCACTTTTGCTCGATCCCAGGGTCAATCTCGACCGAGCTGACTCTCTGCCAGTCACCGAAAACGGGACAGTTTCGAAGTTCGATCTGATTATTTTTGACGGGATCAAGCCGACTCATGTAAGTAGCCGAGCCGTCGTCTCGTTCGGACCCAGCTCTGAGTCCAGTGGTGCCACTTCGCCCGGAACCATTGACTTGCCCAAGATCACGGAAATCACGCCCTCCCCTCTCACCAAAGATGTGAACTTTGGCACTCTTTATGTCGAAAAGGGGTTCAAACTTAACCCGTTTGAAGGTGCAAAAACGATCGTAGACTCCAATCAGGGGCCGATCGTCATAGCCGACGACGGCGAAACTAAGAAGGTTGCTGTCGCCTTCAATGTCCTCGAAAGCGACTTCCCCCTCCAAGTCGGCTTCCCCATCTTCATCGCCAACATCCTCGACTTTGTCGCCAAAGAGTCCGCCGGCAGGGAAATCGTGACCAAAGTAGGATCGACGTTTGCTTTTCGATCCCAGAAGGATGTCTCAATCTCTGGCCCGAACGGATACCAGCAGAACGTCCAAAGCAAAGACGGCCAGGCGATTTGGCGAAATATTTCCTTCGCGGGCAAATACGTCGCCGATACCAATGGCACCAAGAGCGACATCTTTGTGAACCTGCGCAGCGATACCGAAAGCAACATCGCCACCCAGCCAGACCTGCTGCTCGGCACCGGCAAGGTAAAAGCCCTTCAATCGCCGTTTCGACTTCAAGATTTCTGGAGAATATTCGTCATGATCTGCCTCGGCTTCCTGGCCTTCGAGTGGTGGGTCTACTCCCGAAAGAGCTAAATGAGATTCACGAACCCCCTATTTCTCCTTCTGCTCATTCCCCTCCTCGCCGGGCTATATTGGTCGTATTTCCAGGTCCAAGGAATGGCGAAACGGCGCAAAATTCGAGCCTTCATGCTCAGAGGTCTCATTTCCTCCTGCCTCATCTTTGCCCTCGCAGGGCCAGAGATATACCGAGGCAACAAAGGGACCTGCACCGCTTTCCTCGTCGACCGAAGCGACTCCATTCGTGACAAAGATCGCGCGAAACAAGAAGCTTTCATTCAAGAATCCCTGTCGAAAATGCCCGATGCCGACCAAGCCGCCATCGTCGTCTTCGGTGGGACCGCCGCCATCGAGTCGTCCCCGGGAGGGCGAAGGTCAGTTCGCCGCATCGAATCCCGAGTTGCCGGCTCAGTAACCGACATTGCCGGTGCCGTTCGCCTCGCCTCCGCCACATTCCCCGAAGGCAAAGCCAAGCGAATCGTCCTTCTCTCCGATGGAAACGAGACTCAGGGCGACTTGCGTGGTGCCGCCCAAGTCGCCGCTCTCGACAATATCAGCATCGACGTCGTATCGCTTGGCAGAATTGAAGGCGCGTCCGAAGTACTTGTTTCCTCCCTCGAAGTTGCCGACTCCGGGCGCGAGGGGCAGCCGTTCGAAATTAAAGTAAATATTGATGCCCACGGAATCAATACCGCCAAGGTCCGCCTCGACCGCGATGGCGTGGTGGTGTCCGAGCAACTCGTCAACCTTCATGACGGTCGAAATTCGATCCTCTTTCCCCAACTCATCAGGCAAGTCGGCCTGCTTCGATACCGGGCCACGATCGAAGCAAACGGCGATACCGACCCCCGCAACAACGTCGGTGCCGGGTTCATTAATGTGCGCGGGCGCCCAAAGGTCCTGGTGGCCCAAAATAAAACTGAAGATCGCGCGCTGGTAACCGCCCTCGAGCGCAACAGCATTTCCGTCGACCTCGTTGGCCCGAGCGGATTGCCCACCCGGCCAGAGTTCTACCAAACTTACGACTCCATCATTCTCAACGATATTAATGCCGCAAACGTCCCTGATTCGATCCGTAACGCGATCGTGACCGCCAGCAGACATAGCGGCATCGGCCTCGCCATGATCGGAGGAGAAGATTCCTTCCTCCCCGGCGGTTGGTATGGCTCCAACATCATCGACGCCCTCCCGGTTGATCTCAACATCCGCCAAAAGAAATCGCTCGCCGGTGCATCGGTTCTTATCATGGCCGACTGCTCGGGCAGTATGGGGATGATCGAAGACGGCCAACCGAAAGTAAGGCTGGCATCCCGAGCCGCTGAAGAAACGATCAAAATGCTGGGACCGATGGACCGGGTTGGAGTCGCCGGAAGTAGCGACGGAGTCGACCTGTACGTGCCCATGATGTCGGCAGAAAACAAAGAAACCGCGATCATCGGCGCGCGGAAACTGGAGGTCAACGGCGGCGGCATTTACGTGCGTCCGTCCATCACGAGGGCCTTCGAAATCTTGCGACCAGAGCCATCCAAAACTCGTCACTTCGTCCTGCTGGCCGACGGCAACGACGCGACCGACTGGGACACCGTATTTGATACTGCGGCGGCAATGCGGGCACAGAAGATCACGACCTCGGTGGTCGCGATTGGCGACGGCAAAGATGTGCCTAACCTAAAGACGCTCGCCGCTGTAGGAGGCGGGCGGTTCTACCTGGCGTTAAAAGGATCTCAACTCCCCGCTATTTTCACCCAAGACACCGCGGTTATGAGTCGCAGCGCGATTGAAGAAGGACCATTCATTCCAAAAATCACTCAGCTCGATGAAGCAATTCAAGGGATTTTCGAAGGGGGCGTCCCACCCTTGCTGGCATACTGTCTGACCGAATCCAAGCCGCTTTCCAAGACCATCCTGAAAACCAAGAAGGAAGATCCGTTGCTCATGACCGGACGCAACGGCCTCGCAACGACCTTCGCATTCACTAGTGACGCCAAGTCAAGATGGGCGAAGAACTGGGTTTCTTGGCCGCAATTTGGTACGTTTTGGTCACAACTTGTGCGAAGCATTGGTCGCCAAGCACCGCGCAATAACTACCAAATCGAGGTCAAGCAAGATGCCGGAAAGGCGAAGGTAATCGTCACTGCCAAGGACTCCAATGGAAATCCGCTCAATGCTCCCGAGACCCCAGTTCGAATCGGCGCACCAGACGGAACCAGCCGAGAACTCGTCCTCAACCAAACTGGTCCCGGCAAATACGAATCGGAATTCGAAACTGCCGGAGTGGGAAGCTACATCGTAAGCGTCGTCGAAAGCGATGGCAAGGGAGGCTCAAGAGTTCAAACTGCCGGCGCCTCGGTATCGTATCCCGCTGAGTATCGTATTCTTCGACCAAACACCCCTTTGCTCACCGAAACTGCATTGGCGACCAAAGGAAAAACGGTGACCAAGCCGAGTGAGATATTCCGTCCAGTCGAACTTCAAGGAAAATCGTTCGCCGAGATGTGGTCATTCTTGGTCCTCCTTTCGATCCTGATTCTTCCTGTCGACATCGCAACCCGCCGAATCGTCGTCCCGCTCAAGGAACTATATCAAACCCGCAAGAAAAGAGCGCCCACAGCCGATGTTGCCCACCCTATGCAGGGCCTGAAGAGTGCGAAGCAACGGGTGCAGGTGAAGACAAGTCTTCGCGAAAGCGGAATTCCGACCGTACCAGGTTTGTATGCCGATGACCGCCCGAAAACCGAACCGGAAGTGGCACAGGCAGAGAAAACCATCAAACCCGAAGCGCCGACTGGCAGCACCGCCTCGGCACTCCTTGCCAAAAAGCGAAATCGGAACGAGGAGTAGGATGATCTAGGAGCATAGTCAAGAAATGTCCCAATCCAGGCACGATGCCCTGGCTCCCAATCTAGTGGCTTAATCTCGTCCTCTGACTACGACAATTCCAGCATTTCTTTCGTTGTCGTGTTGAAGATTTCGATCCCGGTTTCGGTGACCAA
The DNA here is from genome assembly GCA_043785475.1 of Armatimonadota bacterium. Classification (GTDB taxonomy): domain Bacteria; phylum Armatimonadota; class Fimbriimonadia; order Fimbriimonadales; family Fimbriimonadaceae; genus Fimbriimonas. The sequence continues at coordinate 5,529 of JAYVXG010000502.1, read as the reverse complement.
AACATCGTCTTCAATGCGGCAACCGCCGAAGTCTTCGAAGTAAAGACCTGGTTCGACCGTCCAAATCTGTCCCGGTTCCAGCACAGTTGTGCTCCCAGTGCCGAGGCGGCCGGTATCGTGGACCAAGATTCCTAGGCCGTGGCCGAGGCCGTGACCAAAGTTCGCTCCCCAGCCTTTCTCGCTAAAAATCTCGCGGGCCTTCGCGTCAACATCGCCTGCAATTACGCCCGGCCGCATCATTTCCAGACACGCCATTTGCGCCTTGAGAACCGTGAAGTAGATGTCCCTAGTTCGATCGCTGGCTTTGCCAACCACGACCGTTCGAGTCATATCCGCACAGTATCCACCCATTTTTGCGCCAAAATCGAACGTGACGAGGTCGCCCTCGGCGAGCGGCTTTTCGGTCGCTTTACCGTGCGGGCGGGCGCTGTTGGCGCCGCTCACGATGATTGGGTCGAATGCGCACGTCGCACCGTTTCGTCGGAAGAAAAATTCCAATTCGAGCTGAATCTCGTACTCGGTAACTCCGATTTGCACCAGCCGTTTGATATGGTCGAAGCATTTATCCGTGAGGGCGCAAGCATCCTTAATCAGCTTTACTTCGGCAGGAGTCTTGAGCATGCGAAGATTCTCGAGCAGGTCGCCAACCGGCACGAATTCGATGCCTGATACCTTCTCTTGAAATTGGAGCAATTGACCAACTGTTACATAAGCCGACTCAAAGCACACCTTCGAAATTCCCATATCGTCCATGCACTCCTTCAGCACCTGCATGCCTGTCTTAGGAGATGCAAAGCCGACCAGGTCGAAGCCGCTCACCTGTTCTCGGGCCTGAACGGTGTACCGGCTGTCGGTGATGAATCGCGCTTCGGTGGCGGTCAACAAGACGTAGCCGAAGGACCCGGTGAAGCCAGTGAGCCAAAAAATGTTGGTCGAGCTGGAGACGAGAACGGCATCGACATTTGCTGACGCCATCGCGTCGCGCAGTCGTTGCATCTGAGATTTCACTGCAGTTAAAGCACTCATAGGGGTTTAAACGACCTCCGTTTGGAGATTTAGAAGGGCTCGTAGAGCCATGAGGTAACCAAAGCCGCCGAAACCAACGACTTGGCCCACGGTAACTGGAGCGATGACGCTGACCCGACGAAACTCTTCGCGGGCGTGAACATTGGATAAATGAACTTCGATGACTGGCAACCGAACCGAAGCCAATGCATCGCGAAGAGAAATAGAATAGTGGGTGAGGCCGCCAGGATTAATGATGATGCCATCGGCCCATCGACGGTGCTCCTGAACGGTGTCGATCAAGATGCCTTCGGAGTTGGATTGAAGAATCCGAACCTCGATCCCAAGGGCTTTGGCTTCGGTTTTGATATTGTCGTCGATCTCATCGAGCGGCTTTTTTCCGTAGACATCCGGCTCTCGAAAGCCAGTCATATTGAGGTTTGGTCCGTGCAGGATGAGGACCTTTAGGTTCGTTTCACTCATTTATTCAGTAACTCCTTCATCATGTCGGCGGGGATTTCACTTTCAGGCAGTAGCTGGGGAATTCCATCAACAATCGGAAACCCAACGCCAGTCTTGGTGCACACCAGATAGTCAAACTCGCGTACCAGGGGAGGGTGCTCCGGGTTGTTCGGATTTGCTAAAAGTGCCAAAAACTGATCGTCCATTAATTTACTAACTCTCGGTACACGTCGTAATGAGCCTGAGCGGATTGAGCCCACGTGAACTCTCGCTCTCGCTCGGTACCCTTCGCCACGAGTTCTTTGAGTTTACTTGGATCGCGTAGTAACTTACCGATTGCGGTCGCCCAAGTGAGGGGATCGTAGTCCGGCATCACAAATCCAGCAGTCCCCGCGACCTCGGGCATGGCGCCCCCGGGGCCGCATAATACAGGCGATCCGCACCGCATGGCTTCAAGCAAGGTGATGCCAAATCCCTCGTGCAGGCTGGGGGCTAAGGTCATTTTTGCTCCCGTGTACAACGCACATAGCTGATTGGTTTCAACGTAGCCGGTGGAAATCACGTGCTCGCCTCCTAACTCGTTGCTTTGTTTGCCGGTGACCACCAGTTTCATATTGAGTTCTTTGCATTGCAGTGCGGTTGATGTCAGAGCAAGTTGCATGTTTTTCCTCGCCCAATTTGTACCTACAGTCAATAAATACTCATTTTTTATCCCAAGAGCATGGTCAATTTGGTCATCTTCTTGCTTTTGAATCCATGGTGGGCAAGCATTGTAAGCCACTCTTGTTTTCGCCACTGCCCCCGGAAAGTAGCGGTCGATCTCCTTCTTTGAGGTCTCGCTGACGGTGATGATTCGCTTGGCCGATTTAGTTGCAACCCGCACGCCGGTTTGCAAAAGAACCTGGTCCCGTTTCGAAAACCAGGCGGGGTTCACCATAAACGATACATCGTGTACGGTCGAGATTCCGTTGCGGCAAAGCGGGCTGATTCCGTACTGTCCATGGGTAATATTCGCACCCAATTTCCTCGCCAAAAGCGGAAAAGTCACCATGCTCCACCATCTGGATGACTTCGCGGGGGCTACAATCCACGATGACTTTGCCAAAAAGGGAACATTTATGGGCCTTTCTTGGTTAGAAATGAATGCAAGTTCAACTTCCGGGTAATTCTCGACAAAAGACTGAATGAAACAGGTCCAATACGTACTATCTCCGGTGCTGGTGCCGCCAATTAGGCGAGCATCTATCGCAACCTTCACGAAATCATCTCACCTGGTCCGAATTTTGCATTCACAAGTATCATACAATAACGAAATACATTAGGAATCATCATCATGAAAAATAAGAAACCACCCGTCGCGCTCATCAGTGTTTTGGTTATCTCGTTTCTCGGGCTAGCAATTGGCGGCCCTAAATTTGCCTTCTATAACAAGAGTCAGGAAGATCAGCAAAAACAAATCCATCAGGAAGAAGAGGATCGAGAGCGAGCGAAAGTCAACGAGGAAAAGAAGGAACTAAAAGTCGATTCATCGGCTGAGCTGGAAAAAATGAAAAAGACTCTGGCCGCGGACAAGGGTCCGAAGGCTATGCAGCAGGCTCAAAAATCTCAGGGTGATGGCAGAACGGCAAAGACAACCGTTCCAACTGTTATCATGCCAGATGATGTCGTTCGGAAGCCTACACTTAACCCAACGAGTCCTGTTGGTCAATGGTACGATAAATAGGAAAAACTAGGCCGGAATTATCGCCGCTTTCAAATTGCTCGAATCGGACCCCAAGGGTTCGTTCGAGCAATTCTTTGTTTAAGTCGTCGCTTTTGGTGGCGACCTTGCAGGAAAACATCAAGAACTGCGTGCCTATTTGCTTGGCCTGGATTGCGTCGTGCAGAGAAATGATGATTGTCTTCCCTTGGCTGGCCAGCTTTTCGATGAGCCGTAGAATTTGAATTTGGTGCTCGATATCGAGGTGGGTAGTGGGCTCGTCCATGAGGATCACGGGAGTTTCTTGGGCGAGGGCTCTAGCTACTCTTACTCGTTGCCGTTCTCCGCCACTGAGTTCGTGGACAAATCTTTGCGCAAGGTTTTCGCTATCGGTTATTGCTAGAGCCATTTGGACGGACAGTTCATCTTCCGGGGTTAAAAGCAATCCGGCGTTTTGGGCAATTCTTCCGAGCGAGACGTATTCTGTCACGGTCCAAGAGAACTCAAGGTGCTCTTCTTGGGAGAGCCAAGCGGCGATCTTTTCGATTTTGACTTCGCTCTGTCTTTGATCGCCGAAGGTAATTTCTCCTTTGATTGGTTTTAGGAAGCTCGCGATGGTTCGAAGGAACGTTGATTTTCCGGAGCCATTTTTGCCAATGAGGACGAGGACGTTTCCGGGTCCTAGGGTTATGTCGTCGCACTTGGCGACTTCGTGACCGGCGATGCCGACGGTTAGGTTTTGGATGCAAAGAGTTTGACTATCCAATGCCATCCTCCAGAACTCCGGCGCTAAACAGTCGGAAGAGGGCGGCGTATTCGCCGTCTTTGTCGATCAGCTCACGGTGCGAGCCGATCTCTACAACTTGACCTCGCTTGAGAAGCAGGATTTTGCTGGCGCGAGCGGCGGTAGTGAGTCGGTGGGCGATGAAAAGGGTGGTGCGGGTCTCCATGACCTCTTGAAGGGCTTCGGTCACTGCGGTCTCGCTAGCGGCGTCGAGCGCGCTGGTGGCTTCGTCAAGGAGGAGGATGGCTGGTTCACGGATGAGGGCTCGGGCAATGGCGACGCGCTGCATCTGACCGCCACTCAGTTTTGCGCCGCGTTCGCCCATGACGGGAACGTTGCGCTCGCGGAACTCGGCGGTGAAGTTTTCAGCGTGGGCCATGCGGAGAGCCTTTCCAATTTGTTCTTCGGTAGCGTCTGGTGCGCCAAGGCGCAGGTTTTCGTCGATGCTTCCAGCGAATAGGAAGGTTTGTTGAGGAACAACTCCAATTTGAGATCTCAGCCAGCGAGAATCGAGTTCGCAAATGTCGACACCGTCAAGCAAGATTTGTCCGGACAGCGGCTCGTAAAACCTCAAAAGCAGGTCCGCTATCGTACTCTTCCCCGCTCCGCTTGGACCCACAAGGGCGAGAGAAGTGCCGGGCTCGATTATGAAGCTTACATCGTGTAAAGCTGGGGTTCCATCGGGGTAGGCGAAGGAGACATTTTTGAATTCGAGCTTTCCCTTAATGGCCTCGAGAGTTTTTGCGCCGGAGTGCTCGGGAGGTTCGGGCACGTCGAGGATCTCTCCGTAAATGCGGTCGGCTGCGGCTTGAACTGACGAATAGGTGCTAGACAGGCCAGAGATACCCTTAAATCCTTGATTGATCCAGTCGAGCGCCATCGCCATGGTCGCCATGCTACTAGCTGGCATGTCATATTTCCATGCCAGCCAGCCACCGATCATGAAGGCGACTATTAGTCCTGTGGCGCCTAATAGTTCGACCGCTGGCCTCAATTTTGCTACCAGTCGTGCCGTCCAGAGCTGACTTTCAAGACTTTTTTCCGTTAACGCACGGTACTGCTTGTCCATTTGGTCCTCAGCTCCGAATGCCTTGACGACGCGAACACCCTGAAGAGTCTCTTGGGTGACGGCACCAACTTCAGCAAGATCAATCTGGACCTGCGTCTGAGCTCGCTTCATCTTTTTTGCGTTCTGATGGACTATTACTCCGAGAACGGGAAGGAGCAGGAAAGTCACGATCGCCATCTGCCATTGAATGACGATGATCGCAATCAGAGCCCCAACTGCTTTCATCGGGGCCTCGACCGAATCTCTTAGAATTTGAACCGCGGAGTGAAAGACATTTACATCGTTGGTCAAGACGCTCTGCACTGCTCCCGATCGACGCTCGTTAAAGTAAGTCACCGGGAGCCTCAGAAGCTTTGACATTAGTCGTCGTCGCAGAGAAGTGGTCAGCTTGGCAACGGCTTCGGCAAGATAGTAGGTTTGGAGGCGAACAAAGACGTATCGGACCATGAAGACAAGGACAAAAATCCCGCAAATTTGGTTGAGAAGAACGAGATCTGCATAATCCTTTGA
>JAYVXG010000501.1:0-4512 GCA_043785475.1 Armatimonadota bacterium | reverse complement strand
CCATGTCTTGAGGCAAACCAAATTCCACCTTTCCTTCATTGTCGGATTGATAAATCTTTAATCCACGCCAAAGGTTTTGGAGATTCTGCTTAGCCGACTTTGACTTTGCCTCCATTGTCGCGTTTGCAAATACTGGCATTAGGACGACAGACAGAATAGACAAAATGATGATGACGCAGAGTATTTCAACGATGGTAAAAGCGCGGTGCTTCATCGTGGATAAATCCCTGGTGCAAGGTCGCCATACTTTGACTTGGCATCATATTGAACGACATAGTAGCGAGTCCGATTCAGCATTCCGGAAAGGTCTTTAAGGTCAGGCGTTATGATGAGAAAATTGGAATGTGGCCTTGCTTCCATGTAGTTTGCGGCGGTTTTCCTAAACGTCGAGCATGTGGTGCAGTCCGGCATAACGACAAGAAAATCAAATTTAGGGATCAGACGGCCCTTTCTGTCCATCCTTGGATACGAGATGTTTGGAGCTTTCTCAGGCCCTTGGCTAATTTTGTTCAGAGCATCGGTGTCGTTTACGCGACCACCAGTCGCCATTACGGTTAGCGACAACAGGACGGTCAAAATGACCCCCAAGACCACGGAGAGGAATTTATTTAAATGCACCCGAAAATATCATTCAAAAATTGGGCCAGACCAAGGGTATGGGTTAAAGAATCCAAGATGAGGTATTAATACTGGGTATCAAAAGAGCAAGTATCTGCGGAATATGTCAGAAATATTCGAGGCCCATTAGAGGTAAATGTCGCGTGGAACAGGATAACTGGATTCCCTGATGATTCCCATATTACTATACGCAAACGTCAACACATCCCTAATTCAGAGAATTGAAGTGCTTCGAATATTCTAACCCTACGGTGCTATTGATACCGTCTTTGGTCCCACGATTAGACCTCGTACTTCCGGTACCGTTATTGTTACCCCGTCGGGGACGACAAGGTCGGCTTTCCAGGTTTCTCCCTGTCGCTCTATTCTCGCATGAATTGGCCCTTTTCCGGTTGAAACGTACCCCTCTGCCCATTCTAGGTCAACCAAATGGGGCCGAAACTCAAATTGGAATGGAGCGAGAGGAGTTAACCCAAGAATCTTTGTTTGTAGGTGAAGAAGAGGGTGTGCCGACCAAGCGTGGCAATCCGATCTACCTGGTTCGGGCATTTCGATCGTGGTTTTCAGGCCAAGCTTGATCATGCCGCCCCACTGATCTCGAATATTCGCAAGGAGCAGATCGTAGCGTCCTAGCTTTCCGTAGGCCTCATGGCGATAGTGTTGGAAGTAATATGTCGCCTTCGTTGCCTTGCGGGGCTTTGAGTAAAAGATCGCCCCCGCCTTGCGAAGCTCTGTGTCATTGGTGAGGAGTGCCAGGGCGTGTTGCTGCTCAGAAACGGTCTTTCCTCCAGGAGTATCGACCAACAGTCCTTCGGAGTTCGTGTGCTTTTTAATCGCAACCCTTAGCGCCTGTGCCCAGGCAAGGTAGGGTCGCTGCGATTGGTTGTGCCCATACACTGTTTCTAGTTCAACGGCGGCCTCCAGGGCGAGCAGAAGCTGCATGTTAATAACGATGCTATGATCATAAATACCTCCCGGCGGAACGCCATCGGACCATTCAGAAACCCAATCGACAAAGTTCCATTGATCGCACGCCTTCATCAACCCAAAGCCCGGAGAGTGCTCATCCCTGTCCACATATTGCTCAAAAAACGAAAGAACAGAGCGAACTGCTGGAAGGAGCTGCCGGAGGAACACGCTGTCGCCTCGCCAAAGGTGTTGGTCGTGAACCATGAGGACCCACCAAATGGAAAATGGCGGGATGTACTGACGATTACGGCTGGGATATCTTGATTGGGTCAATCCTCGGTATCCGATCGACCAGCGATACAAATCGGTTGCTTTGGCGGACAAGCGATTGTCATCGGTGATGCCCATCATCACCATGGATTCAATTCGCGAATCGCCGACGTACTGAAGCTGCTCGTAATATGGGCAGTCGTAAAAGGTTTCGTGGGAGTCCATTTGAAGGGTCCGAATGCAGATATCGACGATCTTATTAATGGCTTGGTCCGAGCAGTGAAACGGTGGAATTTGAGGAATCACCGGGTAGTGGGTTTCTTGCAACCGAAAGCCGTGCAGAGTCACCGGCTCATCCTGGGTTTCGATGTAGATTTCCATGTACCGGCCCGCAATCCACCACGGGCAGGTGTACTGCTCGTTGATCTTTCCACCAGGAATAATTTCGTCTCCGAAGCCGAGAGCGCGAGACCACATCATGACGAAATGCCCGCCATTTACCTCGTCTCGATTGCCCCGATTTCCATCTTTAAAGTCCTTAATGAGGGCTTCCTGGAAGTGGATGCGGACTTTTGCGTCTTTGCCACCGTCGGTCGATAAGTACCAATATGAGCAAGCATAGTTGTCCAAATCAATAATTGCTCTTTGCTTGCTGTGGGCCGGTATGGTTAAGTTGCCACCCTTCAAAAATGCGTGCCAAGTGGCATGCTGGGCGGGCAAATCGTTCTTTGCTTCGATCATCACGCTGGCGGTTTCGTAGTTGAAGCAATCTTCAACGTGACGGACGTTGAACGTCGGCCAGTCGGCCGTCATCATCGCGGGGAGGGTTGCGTGTCGAAGAATTCGCACTGGATTCAGATCGACCGCTTCGGGAAGAGTAGGAGTCTCCCCCTTAATCGCGTCAATCCAGCTTCCTTCGCCCGTTAGGGCCGCCAGTGAGAACGTATCGCCATGAAATCTGAACCGGTCCCCAACCGAATAGGTAGAAGTATGGGGAACCATGTCGATCCCCTTAATCTCGCTGCATTGCCATTTGGCGTGCCCAGTCGTGAGCATGTCGCCAAGCGTCGGGTCATCGGCAACTAAGAGGAATCCGTGTTGGACCATCATTTGCGCAAACGGGGCGTGGGTGTCGCCCATCGACCAGACCCAAGCCGACAACCGGTGATTTCCGGCTGGCAAATCGAGGTCATATGTCTCATAAAACCAATGTTCCGCGTCGCCTCGTTCGCTGCCTCGACCGACCAATTCGCCGTTCATAAACAGCTGGTACCGCTCGTCTGCCGTGACATGCACCCTTGCCTTGAGCGGTTTCGTGAGGTTCAGGCTCAGGGAGTAGACGGCAAAAAACGGCCGGCTTTTACCGTTTGGGTGGGTAACAAAGTTTGCCTTAAGTCGCCCGCGATTCCAAGGTGAGTCCTCTCGATTGAAATGAAACGGATCTTCGTGGATCACAACGCGCGTAACTTGAGACATTTGGTAATGTTAGCCTGTAAACTCTGGTCAAGCGCAATGAGGCCAACTTTTGACGAAATTCTCGCCGCAAAGAAGCGGATATTCCCCGGCATAAACATTACTCCGTGTACTCCATCGCCGATCTTCAGCACGATGTTTGGGTGCGACATATACAATAAAAAGGAGTACCTGCAGGAGACCGGGTCCTTTAAAGAACGGGGAGCACGCAATGCCCTGATGCTTCTGACCGAAGTCCAAAAAACAACGGGAGTTATCGCTGCCTCGGCAGGAAACCACGCGCTCGCATTGGCTTATCACGGCAAGCTCTTAGGGATTCCCGTCAGGGTGGTGATGCCGGTCATTGCGCCAATGGTCAAGCAAGAGCGATGCCGTCAGTTCGGGGCACAGGTCGAACTGTTTGGTAACAACATTGCCGAGGCTAAGCAAAAAGCCGACGAGTATGTCACGGCTGAAGGGCTGACCTACGTTCACGGGTTTGACGGTATCGATGTGATTGCTGGAGCGGGGACGCTTGGGCTCGAGATTTTGGACCAGGTGCCGGATGTCGATGCGATAATTTTGCCAGTTGGCGGAGCGGGACTGATCGCCGGACTATCGTTAGCAATCAAGACGGTAAAGCCGTCGGTTCAAGTGATCGGGGTTGAGCCTGAGTATGCGGCTTCCTATTTGGCGGCGTTGGCGGCAGGCCATCCGGTCCATGTGAAGCTAGAAGATACATTGGGCGATGGTTTGGCAGTGCCGTGTGTTGGTGTGAATGCCTTTGCTTTGGCCAGCCGTCACGTGGATAAAGTCGTGACTGTGAGCGAAAAGGATATCGCTTTGGCGATTCTGAGGCTCATAGAGATAGAAAAGGGCGTGGTCGAGGGTGCTGGCGCTGCCCCCGTCGCGGCGCTAATTGCAGGCAAGCTCGACGAATTAAAAGGCAAGAAAATAGTGCTGGTTTTGTGCGGTGGTAACATCGATCCGTCCGTGCTGGGAAGGGTCATTAACTATGGGTTGCGATGCGACTGGCGGCTGGTACGGTTCCGGGCCGAGATCTCGGATCGTCCAGGGGGTTTGGAGAAATTGACTCATGCGATCGCAGAAATGAAAGCAAGTGTGAAGCAGATCAGCCACGAACGGACGTTTGGCAAGCCGAATTTTAGTAAGGTGTCGGTTGCCTGTGTCGTCGAGACGCGAGACCACGATCATGCAGATGCGTTGATCACGCATCTTGAAGCTGAAGGCATGCCATGCGAG
>JAYVXG010000500.1:0-4520 GCA_043785475.1 Armatimonadota bacterium | reverse complement strand
GCCCTGATCGTGCTCCCTCAGTAGCAAACGAGGCGATGATCGATGAGTAATAGAGTGCAAAAGGATGCGGATGCCCATGCTGCTCAGGGTAAAAAAGTCTATTCGCTCCCTTCAGAAAATAAATGCCTATGAAAGTCGTCTTCGATGTCGGAAAAGTGCTCGCCCTTGCCCACATGCAGTGGAAGGACGCCCTAAAGGCGAGTGGGTTAAAATTTCATTTGACCGAATCGACTCCCGAGCATCTCTACGATCTTCCCGAGTACCTTCCTTATGAAGGCGGGCAAATTTCTGAAGACGCATACCTTTCGGCCCTTGTGAGAGAATTTGGACTCAAGAATTCCCACGAAGCCCGTCACCTGCATCAGAGTATCATCGGCGACGAATACCCAGGGGTGGAAGCGGTCATCGATGAGCTAAGCGCGGCACAAATAGAAACCGCAACTCTCAGCAACAATAACCCGATCCACTGGGCCTGGTTCACGGAATCGGGAAACTACCCTGCGATCGAAAAGATTGACCACCTCGTCGCCAGCTTTCATCTCGGATGTTTTAAGCCCGATCACAAGATATTCACAGCGTTTTGCAACTATTTAGGCTGGGATAAATCGGATTTAGTCTTTCTCGATGACAGTGAGAAAAACGTCATAGCGGCTCGGGAAGCTGAGTGGACAGCCCATCTAATTACTGACGACGAACCTAAAGCCGACCAACTTCGCCGAATCTTAGGTCTTAAATGAGCAACAGCCGCTCGATCGCGTCCGCGATCTTTTCCGCCGCCTTCCCGTCGCCGTAGGGGCTCGACGCCTTCGCCATCGAGTCATAAAAATCCTTGTCCGAAAAGAGCTTACAACCAAACTCCCAAACCGCCTTCGGATCAGTCCCAATCAACCGCGCACACCCCGCATCAACACCTTCCGGCCGCTCAGTAGTCTCACGTAGGACCAACAATGGCTTACCAAAGCTCGGCGCTTCCTCCTGTACTCCGCCCGAATCGGTGAGGATGAAGTACGACCGCTCGATCAACTTCACAAACTGCTCGTACTGAGGGGGTTCGATAAGATCAATTCTTGGATGACCACCAAGAGCGACGGTCAAAACCTCCCGAACATCCGGATTTTTGTGCATCGCGACCACCAGGTGAGCATCGGGATGTTCGTCGATCAGCTGCCTAGCGGCCTTAGCGACGCCCGACATCCGCTCTCCCCAATTTTCACGGCGGTGCATGGTCATCAAAATCAGCCGACCACCGAAGTCCGGGTACCAAGTCTGCGGCATCAACTTCGCGACCTGCAAAACCGCATCAATGCCGGTATTTCCAGTTACAAAAACGGCTACCGGATCAACGCCCTCATTCAAAAGATTCTGAGCAGCAAGTCCGGTAGGAGCATAGTGCTGGCGGGCGACCAGTCGTGTTGCTTGACGGTTAAACTCTTCTGGAAAAGGGTTGTGAATATTGTGGGTTCGGAGTCCCGCTTCGACATGACCAAAAGGAATTTGACGGTAGAAAGCGGCGAGGCTCGCGATGAAAGTCGTAGTCGTGTCGCCCTGAGCAACCACAAAATCAGGCTGGAATTCAGTAATGGCTCCGTCAAGAGCTAAAATCATTCTCGACGACATCTCGGCGAGACTCTGGCCGTGTTTCATAAGGCCGAGATCGATATCGGGCTGAATACCGAACGTTTCAAAAACCTGATCCAGCATCTCGCGATGCTGACCCGTCGAAATGAGGACGGTTTTCAGCCCCTCCTTCTTTCGCAACGCCTGCACGACCGGCATCGACTTGATGCAGTCTGGACGAGTTCCTACGATCACGGCAACCGTCTTCATAACGTCGGCACTTGAGCCATGGAGATTCTCCTCCTCCAAAGATAAGTCTGTCGCTTGGCATTTCTTTTCCTGATCCGGAGGATCACATAAAGTAGCCAGGGTGTCGTAGTGAGTGGAACGTATGAAGACTCCTGGATAAATTCGAGCCTATCAAAGTCCGAGGAGCGAAGCGACCCCGCCAATATGGCGGCGAAAAACCCGTGTAAATCGCAACAATTATTGCCATGCGACAGGCTCAAGATTGGAGGGGTGGCGTTCCGGTCATTCCAAATTCGTTGCAATTTCATGACCGGAACAACGGGGTGGATGATCAAAGGCTTTGAATTAACCATTTCCTAGGAATTTAAGTTTAGCTTCGCGAACTCCCCTTCCGCCATTTCCGGATTCAACATCCGCTCAACCACATGACAATAAATGTGATACAGGGCCAGATGCGACTCCTGAACATGCATCGTCTGGCTCGACGGAACTACGATCGAATGGTCCGCCAGCCCCAGCATTTTTCCGCCGGTTCCACCCAGAAGACATATATTGATGACTCCGAGCGATTTCGCAGCCTCCATCGCCCGAATGCAGTTCCTCGAACCTCCGCTGGTGCTGATAGAAAGCAAAATATCACCGGGAACGCCAAACGCTTCTACTTGCCGAGAAAAGATCTCCTCGAACCCATAGTCGTTGCCGCGCGAAGTTATGGTGGAAGTATCGGTGGTCAACGCAATCGCGGGCAATGCCTTGCGCTCAAATTTCGTTGAAAGGGTCGAAATGAACTCGGCTGCCAGGTGCTGGGCGTCGGCTGCGCTTCCACCGTTGCCACAAATCAGTAACTTGTTCCCATTAGTGAAACATTGCGCGGTGACTTCGCAAACCGCCATCAAGTCGTGCAGGCATGCGTCGATGACCGCCTCTTTCACTTTGATGCTCTCACGTAGGTGTGATGTGGCGGTAGAAATCCAGTCGTATGGCATCAAATCTATCCCGGGAACTGTTCAAGTATGGCAGAAAGGTCGGCGAGACTATCGATGATGAAATCGGGTTCGCAATCGTTTTGGGCTTCGTGGTTGGCTCCGTAGCCAGTTCGGACCAACACAGTTTTTGCGCCGATGGCTTTGCCTAGGTTAATATCGGCGGGTTTGTCCCCAATGACGATGCTTGACGAAAGGTCGATATCGAAGTCCTTTGCCGCATCGAATGCCATCCCGGGGGCTGGTTTTCGGTGAGTCGAAGGCAAATCGGGGTGATCGGTGCAGAAATAGTATTCATCAATCGAGGCGCCTTTGGCGTTGAGAAGGGTTTCGACTCGCTCGTTGATGGCGATAACCGCAGCCTCGTCAAAATAACCTCGACCAACTCCGGCTTGATTCGAGACACAGACGATGCCCCAGTCCATCGTTCTTGCTTCTGCGAGAGCTTGAGCTGCGCCTGGGATTAGTTCGACCTCGGATGGGTCGTGGAGATAATGCTTCTCGACGATGAGCGTTCCGTCTCGATCAACCAGCAAGAAAGGTTTTGGCATGTTATTTCACACCGAGCCATTGGGCGACAAGTTCTCCGACATAGCCAAGGTGCTTGCCGTTGGCGACTTCGACCGCGGTCGCCCCTTTCGAAGCTGCGCTGAGCGGGCTGTATTCTCGCGAATGGTCAGTAGATGGACTGGTAGGGTCATTGCCATGGTCGGCTGTAAGAATCAATAGATCATCCTCGGTCATTTGATTGAGCACGTTACCGAGTACGATGTCGAATTGCTCAAGGCATTTTGCAAAACCGATCGGGTCGTTGCGGTGTCCAAACAGCATATCGGTGTCTTCAAAATTGGCGAAAATGAACCGAGCATCGGAGACCAGGGCGACTTGAAGCATTTTCGTGTGCTCTTCATTTGACTGGGTTCGTTTGACCGGGCGGAATCCGCGCGAGTCGAACAATTCGGGCACGACTCCAATTCCGAAAACGTTTCCGATTTCATCCAGCAAGTTGTGGATGGGAATGACGGGGAAGTCTTTGCGTTTTTCAGTGCGATGAAACCCGGTGGAAGCTTCACCATCGAAGGGCCTGGCGATCACTCGCTGGACGTTATTGGGTTCGATGCAGACCTCTCGAGCGATTCGGCAAAAGTCATAAAGTTGTTCGATTGGAACAACTTTCTCATGGCAGGCAATTTGAAAAACACTGTCGGCACTGGTGTAAAGAATCGGGGAGCCTGTTCGAATGTGCTCTTCGCCTAGTTCAGCGATTATTGCGGTTCCGCTTGCCGCTCTGTTGCCGACTACTTTTCGCCCGATTCGGGCTTCAAACTCGGCGACGAGACCAGCGGGAAAACCTGAGGGATAAGTCGGAAATGCCTTCGCGGTCACAATTCCCATCATCTCCCAGTGTCCAGTTACTGAATCCTTGCCCATTGATTGAGGTAGGAGCCGACCGTATTGAACATCGAAGCCATCTCGGCCAGGAGTGGCCGTGACCCCAGCCCCGCCAAAGAAGCCAAGGCTGATGAGGTTAGGGGCATTGATTCCGCCAGCGGTGTTCCAGACGTTGAGAAGCGTATTGTCTGTTTCGCGATCGTGAAAAAGGCTGTAGTCAGGGGTTGAGCCTGCCCCACATCCGTCGAGAACAATTACGATGGCTCGCTTCATTAACTATCTCCATGCAGCGTAAAAGGCATCGCGGGCATTTTTAGCCTCGCTACATATGTCGCCATC
>JAYVXG010000499.1:0-4524 GCA_043785475.1 Armatimonadota bacterium | reverse complement strand
GAATCTCTATGAGAGTCGTTCCGCCAAACCGGCTTAATTTACGCGAAGGAAAGATCATGGTTCTTTCTCCTAATTTTTAGGGAGTCATCCGCCAAGATCGCTCTGACATCTGCTTTGAGTCAAGCGGTCTAGCTGATCCACCGAGGAAAAGGACAAGATCCTTGCTTCCGCCGTTGGTTAACAAATGGCTACTGTTGTAGTCACGGTAAAAGGTACTCCACGTGACAACGGTGGTGTCCGGTGGATCGGTGTACCCAAGCTGACGAGGGTCATCCACCGCAGAGCCCGTTGTCACACCATAGCCAGTCCAGAACAACGTGTAGTGAAGCTCATTGTAGATCGTTCCGTTATTGAATGTGGCTGGGCCGACATCATATCCGCTGACCGCGTAGTAGCGACCGACAACCGTATCAGTTGTCGAGGTCGACTGATTGATATTTGGGGTAGCAGCAGGATCGTTGAGGAAATATTCGGCGGTACCTGCAGCGTAGTCTGAACCATACGCCTGACGAGCCTGCGCCACATCATCAAGGGCATTCAATGTTCCGTCTGCATTTAAATCGAGGATTGGTGCCGAGCCAAGCGGGCGCTGGTCAACTTGTGGCCAAATTGCGGGAACCAGTAAGTCAGGCTTACTCTTATTGAGAGCACCCTTTAACGTATCCAAAGAATCTATTCGCTTCGGATAGAGCGCGCCGTGGAGCAAATTTGCGGGCACAACCGTGACGCCGTTTTGGTATTCGTAAGGCGAAATGTAGCCGAGCAAGGCCGGGGGATACCCACCCTGATCATCTCGATACAATTGGACCGCAGTCCGAATCGAGTTCATTGCGGACATATCGCCGCTCTTAAAAGCGTTGAGCTTAACCCGTGCGAACACTGGAAAAATAATTGCCGACAGCAAAGCGATGATCGCCATCACCACTAAAAGCTCGATGAGTGTAAATGCGCGTTTTTTCATTTCTACCGTTCCCATACCCTCTTCCCTATCAGAGTTCGACTCAAGCGAACCCTATCCTGTTCCGTCGTTTCGCTTTTGTTCTGCGAATAGGTCAGAAGTCCTACCAACCAACATCGATTATGACGCCATAATCGTCCCGATATCGCGCTTCAGGACCCGTTTAGGGCCTGGAGTACATTACTTGCGTACTGCGAGAGCTCGGTTCTCATAAGCATACAGACAATTGCCCCGATTGCCAAGTACGGGCCGAATGGAATTGTGGTCAAACTTGGTTCCCATTCATCGTCTTCGACGCTTACGTCCTCAACCGGATAGCCCATCCTTCCGTATATTTTTGGAAACCAAATTGCCGCGATATCGAAACAAAGCAAGTACGTTATCCCTAGGATGAAGAGATCTTTGATCGACTCAGGTTCATACACCTCTTCTTCGACTTCCGCAACTGCGGCACTGTCGCCGCTCCCCGAACCAGCCGCTTTCGCTTTTGAATCCTTGCTTGCTTGTATCCCCATAAACAGCAAACCAAAAACGAGCCCGGTAACGACCGCGATCCCGACGTCAAAAATGGTAAGGATTGGTCCCAGGAGCGCCCCGACTCCCCTCATCATCTTGATATCGCCGTGCCCCATCGCGTCTTTGCCAAAAGCTATCCTTCCAAGGAATGCGATTCCAAATATGACGCCCCAGCCCATGAGGTACCCATAAAGGAGGGGTTTCCAAGTTGGAGTGTTAGTGGCAAATTGAGAGTAAATCGCAAACCCGATTCCAAGGAAAAGCAAGAACGCGTTGATCTCGTCGGGGATGATGTAATGCTCCCCGTCGATAAAGATGATGGCGACGAGAGCGGCGGTTGCGAGCAAATAAAAGCACGCGAGAACCCACTCACTTCCAGTTGGATCGGCACAAAAATACCGATACCAAATCGCAGCCCAAAGAGATCCATTGATGAGTTCAACCCAAAAATAGCGAGACGAAATTTTTAACCCACAATGTCGACATTTTCCTTTTGAGAACAACCAGCTAAAAAGTGGGACAAGGTCAGGCATCCCGAGTTGATGCTTACAAGACGGGCAGAAGCTGTGTTTTGGCTTCCCCAGCGACAAAAGTCGCGGCATGCGGTAGATGACTACATTCAAAAAGCTACCAATTGCAGCTCCAATCATCAACCCAACAATCCAAGTCCATTCTGGAAACATAAGTCCTCCCTAAAAAAGATGCCCGTTGCGGCCTGCAACGGGCATCGTACCCTCTAAGAGGATCGTTCTTACTTGTCGTCTGCGGCACCCGAAGAGAGTGACGAGATAACTTTGACGAGCGGTAGGAACATGGAGACGACAATGAAGCCGACTATAAATCCTAGACCAACGATCATGATCGGCTCCAGGGCAGCCGTCAAGGAAGCGAGTGCGGCTTCAACTTCGTTCTCGTAAAAGTCAGCAATCTTTTGGAGCATAAAGTCCAGCGATCCTGATTCTTCACCGACACCAATCATATGAACAACCATCGGAGGGAAAAGCTTCGACTCTTCCAAAGGATCCCCAATTCGGTCTCCTTCACGGATTCGCGCTCTAGCTTCCAAGATGGCGTCTGACATGATCGTGTTGCCAACCGTTCCTGCAACCGTTTCCATTGCCTGAAGAATTGGTACACCGGAAGTCAAAAGGGTTCCCATTGTTCGGCTAAATCTTGCCATCGCAATCTTGTGATGCAGCTTTCCGAAAACCGGCACCTTCAACTTAACACGGTCCATAACTCGTCGACCAAATCGCGTCGATACGAACAGCTTGTGTGCGACAAACAGAATGATTACCGAGAGTGCAACAATCCAACCTTTGTAAACAAGAATGTTTGAAAGGTCGATGAGGAACTTCGTGGGTGCAGGTAAGTCTTCCGACTTCAATCCAAGATCAATAAGAATGGCCGCCCATTGAGGGATAAACCAATAGACCAAGAATAAGGTGATACCGCCAGCCATGACGCTAACCAGGACCGGATAAGTCAACGCAGACTTAACCTTTCTTCGTAGTTCAACGTCTTTTTCAAGGAAGTGGCTCAATCGTTGGAGGGACTCTTCAAGGACACCACCAACTTCACCGGCTTTGATCAAACCAATAAAGAGCGAGCTAAACGCTTTCGGGTGTCGTTGCATGGCTCGGCTCAGTGATTCACCAGCTTCGACCCTAGTACCGAGATCAGCGATAATCTTTTTGAGGCGTTTGTTTTGTGTCTGGGCACCTAAAACGTCAAGGCATCGAACGAGCGAAACACCCGCGTCGACCATAGTTGAGAACTGTCGACACCAAACCGAAAGGTCCGTAAGTCTGACTTTTCCCGGGCTCCGAACTTTTGGGCTTCGGGCTTTGATCATCGTTAATTCGGTGATCGTGAAGCCTTGTTCCTCAAAACGTCTCCTTAAAAGCTCTTCGCTTTCGGCGTCGGCGGTTCCCTTCTGGATTGCACCTACTGCGTCTTTGAATGTGTAGCTGAAGATAGGCATATGTTGCTCCTATTATCGTCTGATTTGTCCTGTTCCTGTACTAACTTGCATGCCGCCTGTCGTGGCCAACATCTTTTTGAGTTCTTCAACGTTGGTACATCGGGACATGATATCTTCGAGACTGACCCATCCTTTCAGATAGAGGTCACGAAGGCATTGATCCATCGTAAACATTCCCATATTAGCCGAAGTTTGGATCATCGACGTAATTTGGTGAGTTTTTGCTTCACGGATAAGGTTACGAATAGCCGGAGAAGCAACCATGATTTCATTGGCTGGAACTCGGCCCTTGCCGCTGGCATGAGCCAGAAGCTGCTGCGAGATGATCGCAACAAGGTTGTTGGAAAGCTGAACACGAATCTGCTCTTGCTGTCCAGGGGGGAAAACGTCAATCATACGGTCAACGCTTTCTGCAGCATTGTTCGTGTGAAGGGTCGCGAAAACGAGGTGGCCCGTTTCTGCGGCGGTGATCGCCAACTGAATCGTTTCAACGTCTCGCATTTCACCAACGAGCAGGATATCAGGATCTTCTCGAAGGCTGGCCCTCAAAGCGTTCCCGAAGCTCTTGGTGTCCATCCCCAGCTCACGCTGGTTGATGACGCTCATCTTATGCTCATGGAGATATTCGATCGGGTCTTCAATCGTAATAATGTGGTGAGCATAGTTAAGGTTGATATGGTTAACCATCGCCGCAAGCGACGTTGACTTTCCTGAACCCGTCGGTCCGGTGACCAGAATCAAGCCACGGGGTTTCTCGGTGAGGCTCTTGAGAACCAAAGGCAACTTAAGATCTTCAACTGTTGGAATCTTCGATGAGATCAATCGGAACGCGGCCGCACACGAACCCTTATCTCGATAGAGGTTCACTCGGAAACGAGCTCTCGCGGTCGGTCCGCCCGGAACCCTTAGGTGAAAAGGAACCGGCAATGAATACGAAAAGTCAAGTTCGTACGTGGTTTCAAACCGCTGAATTTGGTCATCGGTAATGACTTCGTACATCATTCGCTGAATATTCTCAGGGATGAAAACGTCGTAATTCAGTCGCTTAATTTTTCCATCGTGACGA
>JAYVXG010000498.1:0-4531 GCA_043785475.1 Armatimonadota bacterium | reverse complement strand
ATGGAAAACTCTATCGAATAGATCAAAAAACCGGAAGCAAAACCCCCGTCCTGCCCGATCAACTCTTTGGACGCATAACCACCTTCGACAGCGGCATTTGGGCCTTGGTCAAGAGTAAAAATTCATACCAAGTGGTTCGCATCTCTCCAACCCTTGACCGAATCGAAGAAATCATCAACGTGAAGTAGAACGCCCTCGCCCTGAACGTCCCAAATGTGATACACTACTGATAGACAGTTCGGGCAATCAATCCTGGGTGGCTTATAGCCGCCTTTTTTGTTCCCGAATTTCTGAGGAAAGAAGAGGAAGAAGCACGATGGAAGGCGATGTACTGCATCAACTAAATCAGATTGCGCAAGAGCGCGATCTGCCACTTGAAGAGCTTCAAGCAGAGCTTGAGGAGGCCCTTGCCGCTGCGTACAAGAAGTATGTAGGAGCACGAGGCGAAGTGAGTGTGAAACTCGATCCTGCCAAGGGCATGACGGCGAGCGTCGAAAAGGAAGTCGTTGCGGTCGTGATCGAACCGAGCTTCCAAATCAGCCTCGTTGAAGCCAAGCGCAGAAAGGACGACGCTGAAATTGGCGACTTTATCCCGATGGACGTCGATCCAAACCGTTTTGGCAGAATTGCGGCCCAAACTGCTAAGCAAGTCCTCAGTCAAAAGCTCCGCGAAGCAGAAACCCGCAGAATCCATGACGTTTTCGCCGAAAAGATGGGCGATATCGTTACCGGACAGGTTTCCCGTCGCGACGAGCAAAATGTTTACATCCAAGTCAACCGAGTCGAGGCCGAACTGCCACGACGAGAACAGGTTCCGACCGAGAAGTACACGCCAAACACCCGCCTCAAAGTTTATGTTTACAAAGTAGACGATTCGCAAAAGCGACTCAAAGTCATCGTGAGCCGAACTCACCCGAACCTCCTCAGGAAACTTTTCGAACTCGAAATCCCAGAGATTGGTTCCGGAATCGTCACGATCAAGAGCGTTGCCCGAGAGCCAGGCCAGCGAAGCAAAGTCGCGGTCCAGACCAGCGACGAACGAGTCGACCCAATTGGTGCCTGTATCGGGCCAAGAGGCGCACGAGTCCAAGCCATAGTAGACGAACTCAACGACGAGAAAATCGACGTTGTGCCATGGAAGGAAGACCCGAAAGAATTTATTGTTGAAGCCCTGTCACCCGCAAAGGTGAACTCGATTAAACTCACCGAGAAGCAAAACGACCGAGGAGAAATGGAAAAGCACGCCTACGTGGTTGTTCCAGAGAACCAACTGTCGCTTGCCATCGGTAAAGGCGGCCAAAATGTCCGATTGGCAGCACGTCTTACTGGTTGGACCATCGACATCCGCAGCGAGGCGCAAGCCGCCGCTGAGCGGGTACGAGGGTGAGGTGATGTTCAGCAGTGCCAAGCCACACACCTATTCGGACCTGCGTCTCTTGTCGCAGTAAACAATCTCAGGAAAGCCTCTTCAGGCTTTCCCTAACATCAGATCAAGTTCTCTCCCCATGGACCGGTGTGGGACGGAGCGCTTACGTCTGTATGTCACGCCCCTGTATCGAGTCGGTTCTGCAAAAGGACCGATTGCAACGGGCGTTCAAAGCCAAGCACATTGTCTCTAACGAGACGCAAATTCAAGACTTATTATGCAAACTGAGGTAAAGAAATCAAATATGACTAACATCGCCGACATCGCGAAAGAGTTCGAACTCACCCCGGGACAAGTGTTCACCGTGCTGAACGATCTTGGAATCAGCTACGAAGGCACCGCCTTCGATGCAGACAAGGAAACGGTGGAGTTGGTCAAAGGCGGATGCCTTGATCATATTGGCAGCAAAGTCATAACTCTCAAGCCAAATTCCAGTCCTCGCGACTTGGCGTTTGCCCTCGATATCCCAGCAACGGATATGCAAAAAAGCTTGATCTCCAAGTATCGGATCATGAAGGCGATTGGCAACCCTCTCACCGAGGACGAAGCCAGAAAAATCGTGGAAGGCAACGGATTTGAATACGCTGTCGCCTCGGCCACCGCTTCAAAGCCAAAACCAAAAGTCGTGGCTGGGCCCAAGCTTGGTGAAAAGATTCACCGCCCACCCGTCGTCACGATCATGGGTCACGTCGACCACGGTAAGACTTCCCTGCTCGACTACATCCGAAAGGAGAACGTTGCCGGGAAAGAATTTGGCGGTATCACCCAGCACATCGGTGCTTACCAAGTTACGCTTCCCGAAGGCGTCATCACTTTCCTCGATACTCCTGGTCACGCTGCTTTCACCAACATGCGAGCCCGTGGAGCCCAGGTTACCGACATTGCAATCTTGGTCGTTGCTGCGGATGATGGCATCATGCCACAGACCATCGAAGCAATCCAGCATATTCAAGCCGCAAACGTTCCGATGATCGTTGCGGTGAACAAGATCGACAAAGAAGGATCAAACCCTGACCAGGTTTTGAACCAATTGACCGAGCACAATGTTATCGCGGAAAAATATGGTGGTCAGACCATTATCGCTAACGTCTCCGCACTCACCGGAGCCGGTGTTCCCGAACTCCTCGAAATGATTCTGCTTCAGGCAGAAATAATGGAACTGAAGGCAGACCCCCGAGGCCAGCTCCAAGGCACCGTTATCGAGGCCAAACTCGAAAAGGGACGTGGCCCAGTAGCAACCTTGCTTATCGAAAATGGAACGCTTCGAGCGGGCGATGCTCTCGTTGTTGGCAACTCGTATGGTCGGATCAAAGCGATGACCGACTATCGCGGCGAAAAGATGACCGAAGCCGCCCCATCAATGCCAGTCGAGGTTTTGGGCCTCAGCGAAGTACCTTCGGCCGGAGACAAAATTGAGTTCTACGAAGAAGAGCGAGTCGCCCGAGTTGAGGCAGAATCCCGTATCCAAAAGGATCGGGCTAAGACGTTTACCAGTGGTGGCAAGGGCCTCACCCTGCGAGACCTACGAAGCCGACTAAAGGACGACGGAATTCGAGACCTCAATCTCATCGTCAAAGCTGACGTCCAAGGGTCGGTCGAAGCCGTCAAAGGCATGCTCGAAAAGGTCAAGAACGACGAAGTTGAAGCCAAGATCATTCTTAGCGGTGTCGGTCAAATCACCAAGGCGGATATCGATCTCGCCGCCGCATCGGACTCAATCGTCGTCGGATTTAACGTCAAGCCCGAAGGCGAAGCCAAGAAGGAAGCCGAGAAGCGAAAGGTTGAAATTCGAACCTACTCGATTATTTATGAATTGATCGAAGACATCGAAGCTGCCGTCAAGGGAATGCTCAAGCCGAAGTTCGAAGAGCAGTTTATTGGCGAAGCCGAGATTCGAGTCAAAATGTCATTCTCTAAGAAAGGCATCGTCGCTGGTTCGTACATCACCGAAGGTAAGGTCACCCGTGGAGCCAAAGCTCGAGTCTATCGAGGCAAGGAACTTGTCCACGACGGAGAAATTGTCACCCTTAAACACTTTAAGGACGATGTTCGTGAAATGTCCGTTGGTCAAGAGTGTGGTATCACTTTTGGTGACTGGGAAGGTTATGCCGAAGGTGACCGAGTCGAAGCCTTCGAAGTTGTCCAAGTTAATGCCTAGGGTTAGTTATCAATTGCCATGTTTGTCATCCGTGCCTTCTATAAGTTCGTAGCGATGTCCCCGGAACGGGCAGATTTTGTGACGGCTCAAGTGAAATTATTGTGCGAATCGTTTGGATTCAAAGGCGCAATAACCTTTGCAACCGAAGGCATCAACGGCACAGTGTCGGCGACGGCGGCGAACATGGATGAATTTTGGACGGCATTGTCTGCTTATCCAGAGTTCTCCGTTCTGGATTTTAAGGATTCATCCCACGAAATTCAACCATTTGGCAAGCTTCGCATTCGCCACCGCAAGGAAATCATCACCATTAAAGATCTCAAGGTGAAGCCAACCGAATTAGTTGGCACCTATGTCGAGCCAAAAGATTGGAACGACCTCATCTCCGACCCAGATGTTTTGGTCCTCGACTCCCGAAATCACTACGAAGTGGTTGAAGGCACATTCGAAGGAGCGGTTGATCCTAAAACTCGGAACTTTAGTCACTTGCCTGCTTGGGTTGATGCAAACCTCGACCCAACCAAGGTGAAGAAAGTCGCGATGTTCTGCACCGGTGGTATTCGGTGCGAAAAAGCATCGGCTCTTATGTTGCAACGAGGCTTTAAAGAGGTCTATCATCTCAAAGGCGGCATCCTCAAGTATCTCGAAGAGATTCCGGCTTCAGAGAGCAAATTTGAGGGTTCGTGCTTCATTTTTGACGATCGCGATACCGTTAAAACTGGCCTCGCCGTCGAGCCCCGAAAGTTCGACCAAAACGAACTGGACGAAACGGCCGAATTCTTCGTGCCCGGCTAGCACGGAGCGCAGCCATCTTGCCTGCATTTAAGCACAATTCCTGCTACCGCGAGTTTTTATCGCCCCACCCGATTCGTCTAGCCGTATCCATTCTCGAAACGGATGGGCCCCACCGACCTTTCCGTCTGAGGAGATTGCTTCACTGGGAACCT
>JAYVXG010000497.1:0-4532 GCA_043785475.1 Armatimonadota bacterium | reverse complement strand
GGCGTTATGGCCGCAAAAATCATCCGCCGCACGTCGGGAATCTCCGTTTTGGTCGGTCAAATGTGGGGTGGGGCGATCTCATTTTGGCTTGCGGCTCTTTTTCTGGGGTCTTCGCTTCCGCTCGTCGTTCCCGCGTTCAGCATGGCCACATTTTTACCGCTTTTCTATCTCATCATCATTTCTGGCATCCTTACCTTCACGGTTTGGTATCGAATCGTCGAGACCTCCCCGCTCACCCTCATCAGTGTCGTCATTGGAATCCAACCCCCGGTAGCCGCTCTTCTCAACTGGATGGTCTATCGCAACCAGCCGACCCCCAATACCATCATCGGTGCAACGGTTATTTTCGCGGCTTTGCTCATCGGCTTCGTTGGCGAAAAGGCTTCTTTAGATTCAAGTATTGACCAGCCTCTCCCGACAATCTAACGCTTAGTTCTTGCGCGTGAATCCCAATTCGGTTATTATGTCGAAGCGTCAAAGAAAATTATGAGCAACATTCCTCCCTATCAAATGAGCGACCCGCAAGGTGGCCCCCCGCAAAAAAGCACTACCAATGTTTGGCTTTGGGTTGTGCTCGGCCTCGCGGGTACATGCGTGTTGTGCGGAGTGATCGGCGCTGCAGTCCTTTTCCCGGTGTTTGCACAGGCCAGGCAGACAGCAAAGCTTTCCAGTTCAATGTCAAGCGCGAAGACGTTTGCAACATGCGTAGCAATCTACATGTCCGATTTCGATGACCGATTTCCGCCTATGGACAATGGCCCAAGTATCGTCGAAAAAATAAAGCCATACGCGAAGAATAGTCG
The DNA here is from genome assembly GCA_043785475.1 of Armatimonadota bacterium. Classification (GTDB taxonomy): domain Bacteria; phylum Armatimonadota; class Fimbriimonadia; order Fimbriimonadales; family Fimbriimonadaceae; genus Fimbriimonas. The sequence goes on along the minus strand of JAYVXG010000497.1, from coordinate 3,729 downwards.
CCTAGAGACGTTGGCCAAAGGGTACGAGTGGAACACGGCACTGTCGCTACTTGACTCAAAAAAAATCGAAAATGCGCCTGACCTGTGGATGTTCGTTGCCACCCAGCCACCCGATGTCAAAAAGGAAGTCATTGCGTTTGCCGATACGCATGTCACGATTAAAAAGCGGGAAGAAATCCTCACCGTTACCGCCATCCAGCCAAAAATGTCAAAGCCATAGACGGAGAGGCTCATGCCCAATTGCTCAAACTGTGGAAAATCGCTTGAAGACAAGCCGAAAATTTGTCCCCAATGTGGACGTCCGACGAGGATTTATTCGCCTGGGATGTTAGGCAATTCAGGATTTGAGCTTTTGATTGGGGGAATCCTTTGTCTTGCGGTAATTGCCTTCATGCTTTATCGCGAATTCGCCGGCGCCCGTGTGGTGTCGAAACGGATTTTGGTGACTTCGCAATGCAAAAACGTTGGGATCGCGATGAGCGGTTATTTGAGTGACAATGATGATCGGTATCCACCGATGAAGTCTAGCGGTGCAGTCGAAAAGCTGATTGACAAATATTTGAAGCATCCAGATGAGCTGAAGACTCGAGATTTCGCAATGAAAGGCACTTGGAATTCAAGGCTTTCACTGGTACCCAGTACAGCAATTAATGATTCCAACGAAGTTTGGCTGTTTTACTCGGATCGAAAATCTGATCCTGGGTTTGCAGGGATTTTCTATTCGGACGGCCATGCAAAGTTTGCCAATCAATTCGTCTATAACAAGGCGATGACGAAGAAGCTCGAAATCGACGAGTCCTTTCTTCAAAAGCCGACGAAAACAAAATAGCGCCTCCTTGTTGCAACCCAAGATCTTTTGGGCTAGTACCTTCGTTTATGATCGACAAGCGAGATAAGAAGCAAGACAACAAGCCGAACTATTACGACAACAGATGGTACGAGTCAAACTCCTTTTGGGATGGAATCGGCTGTTTGCTCGACTTAGCGTTCCTTGGTTGTATGGTTCCGACGGTGCTTTTCGTTGTGGTCGTTGGGTTCGGTGCAGATGTGGCGAAGAAGCCAGTGCAAAGATTCGGGACTCAGATGGTAGCTAGAGTTCAGCGAAGCAGGCTTCGCAGGCCAAAGCGCGAACAGGTTCGCGCACTCCAAAATATGCTTTCGGCAACTAGGGTATAATTTTCCTTCACGCCCAAGCGATGCTTCCCTCTCGTGCCCGGGTGAAATTACATTTTTGACTGGAGTCAACCATGCCTAAGAAAGTCACAGGAAACATCAAATTAAACATCCCCGCCGGTAAGGGAACCCCTTCACCGCCTGTTGGTCCCGCCCTTGGTCAGGCAGGCATCAACATGATGGAATTTCTCAAGAAGTACAACGAAATGACCGCCCCACAAATGGGCTTCGTACTTCCCGTAGAAATCACCGTCTACGAAGATCGCTCATACTCGTTTGTTGTCAAGCAGCCGCTTGCCACCGACCTTATCAAGCGAGCCGCCGGAATCACTACCGGAGCCGCAAACCCCAAGACCGACAAGGCAGGAGTTTTGACTAAGGACAAGCTCCGAGACGTCGCCAAATTGAAGATGGCCGACCTTAATACCGACGACGAAGAGATGGCAATGCGAATAATTGCTGGCTCCGCTCGATCAATGGGTGTTCGAATCGAAGATTAATAGCATATAATAACTTTGCTCAAGGAAGAGACCAGGACAAAATGTGTCCTGGTCTCTTTCTTTTTCCCAAAAGTTAAACATCTGGAAATTTGAGCCAATAAGTAAATTGTCAGTGCACCAATGATTGCTAAATCGTTTGTCTGGGGTTCAACTTTACTGCTCGCGGTAACCGCGATTGGGCTGGGAACGCCTCAAGCTCCCGCGCTAAATAATCAAGAAGTTCAGGTCGGACAATCCACCGCCGATATCTTCAAATCCGTGTCCGGAGCCGACATCGCTTTGGTCGCCTCAGGATTTCTTACTCCATCGAGGAACGTAGCAAACTTGACGACCTCGTTTCTTTTTCCTTCCGATGAGCTTTGGCTCGTCAGCCTGACCGGCAAGCAGCTCGCCGATGCCTTCGAACGAAGTCTCTCGTTTTATCCAGAACCATGTCCCGACATGCTCTATTTCAGCGGGTCCGAAGTTACTTTCCAATCCAATAAGGCGAGCAAGGCAAAGGTCCTAGCCGTCACAATCGGAGGAGTCGCCCTAGAGTTGACTAAAACTTACAAAGTATCGATGCCAGCCAGCCTCGCCCGTGGCGGACTCAGCTACTTCGCAGTCTGGAATTTCCAAAAGCCAGAAAAAGTAATTTCCCCCGCGATTTCGAAACTTCTTGATGGTAAAAGCGTCCAAACTTCTACATTAAGATGGCTCTCACGACAATCGCTTTAACCTTGCTCTTTGCGCGCCAAGAGCCAAAAGTCCAACTGCCAAATTTCGATCAAAAGGTCGCTTGGTCATGGCTCATAAAGCAATGTGACCTCGGTCCCCGAGTGCCGAATACCAAGCCGCACGTTGCCTGCCGAGATATGATTTTTGACGAAGTCAAAAAGCAGTGCGACACCGCCGTGCTTCAACCTCTCAGCCATGTTTGGAGCCGAGACAATTCCATGCGAAACATGTGGAATGTCATTGGGTATCAAAACTGGGAGAACGCAACGACGAGGGTCGTCCTGCTGACCCACTGGGATACCCGTCCGAGCGCGGACCAAGAGCCAAATGAGGCCAACAGACTGAAACCGATTCCCGGAGCAAACGACGGTGCCTCCGGGACCGCCGTCCTCTTAGAACTCATGCGACACACCAAAAATGTGCCGAAATCACTGGGTATTTGCTACCTCTTCGTGGATGGCGAAGACCTCGGTCCTGGTCTCGATGAAATGTTTCTCGGTGCCGACTACTTTGCCAAACATCAGCCAACCCACAGGCCCAACTATGGAATCCTGCTCGACATGATCGGTGACGCCGATCTCGAGATTCCGGTCGAACCAAATAGCTACAAGAAGGCGGAAAAGGTCACGCTTGCCCTTTATCGGCATGCAAAAGCAATCGGGATGGAAAAGACGTTCCCAATGAAGTTTCAGAGTGAGATCCTCGATGATCATTTGACGATGAACGAACACGGAATTCCCACCGTCGACTTGATCGATTTTAGCTATGATCCTTGGCACACGCTTCAGGACACGCCGGACAAGTGCAGCGCCACATCGCTGGGCAAAGTCGGAAAGTTCCTACAAAGCTGGCTCTACCAACCAGAGCCTTGGAAGACAAAGTAAGTACCCTGTAGGGAATGGCTCTCGCAATTTACGTTCACACGCCTTTTTGCCCGAGCAAATGTGGCTATTGTGACTTCAACAGCTACGCCATGACGGGCGAGATTGTCGAACAGACAGTCGCGTCAATCATCACCGAAATATTACGTTCTCCCCTAAGAGGGACACCCGCAAAAACCATTTTCTTCGGCGGAGGAACCCCGACCTATTTGACTTCATCCCAACTGATTCGGATTTTGGCTGCGGTGATGGAAGTCCACCCGCCCACCGCGGACTGTGAGATCACCAGCGAAGCAAATCCGGGCACCGTGGATGCAGAAAAATTTGACGCAATGTTTGCTGCAGGGTTCAATCGAATCTCTCTGGGGGCCCAGAGTTTTCTTGATGAAGACCTGATCCGCCTTGATCGCATTCATAAGGCAAGTGAAATCGAGCGCGCGGTCGGTGCCGCCCGAGAG
>JAYVXG010000496.1:0-14115 GCA_043785475.1 Armatimonadota bacterium | reverse complement strand
CTTCCACCGGAACCCAGTAACGTTGCAGTATTTTTGAGGGCGTTCAAGAACAACTATCATCCGAATTGGTCTTCAAAGAACAGCATTATGCCTTGCGGTTCTAGTGTTGGAGATGGAGATAGCACTGGAATAGGTTACATGCCTACCGTACAACCCGAATGGGGTTCGGCAGTAAAAACACGAAAAAACAATACAATTCTTTTATACGACAAGAATTGCAATGTTCCGGGAACCCGCGTAATGTGTCAGTTTTGCAGCAAACGTTCAATCGGAATCACCCTTGGTGGTTCGATTAGAGATAGAATAAATTCCGATTGGATGGTATTCAATCAAGATTTTTACCAATAAATGAATCACAATGAAATTGACTAACAAATTAACACTCGCCACTTCAATGGGCTTGATACTGACTTCGTCCGTGGCATTCAGCGGATCAACGTTTGACACATTTAACTATTATTGTCAGTATTGCGCCCAGATCACCCAACCAAATCCAGTTTGCATGGCAGTACCTGAAGTTCCAGAGCTGGTGATAATTTGTGGTTCCGAATCTTGGGATCGTTCGGGAACGTTAGAGTGCAAACGATTCCTAAAGCATTTCCGTAAATGCTCGTGGGGTGGCACGATGACCTACACGACTGAAGAATGGGCAGGTGCCGGGTCGACATGTCAGCCTTCAGGGGATAACTCAGAAAAGGAATGTCATTGAGCCTGATTATGAACAAACGCTCTCTATTATTTATGACTGCGACAACTATTGTCGTGGCTACTTTTCTGGCTTCTGTGGTTTTGGAGGACACTCTACCGAAAGCGGCAAACAGGTTTGGGAAAGCCGTCTTGGCTAACGACACTGCGGCGCTCTGGAAATTTGTCCCCGAGGACGAACGGGCCTTTTACGGATTGGATCAACGGAAATTCGATACTTACTGGACGTCGATTGTCAGGCCTCATCTTGGTAACATTAACTCCTTTCACCTCTACAATTCACCCTCGTTGGGGCTAAGAGTGATATGCGAGTCGGCTGGGGCCAGCGATGTGTCTCCAAGGTTTACGTTGCTTGTTACTGGACAGCAAGGGAAGTACTACGCTCCTTTTATCATCGCATGCTCCTGCATTAGTGCGGCAGACCACGATTTGAGGTCGACAAAAACGTCGAAGAGTAATAGATTTAACCACTATGCTGAGTGGATCAAGTCTAACAAGTCGCACCTCGATACCCTCGGAATTTCCGTTCTTAGAAGGGGCCCAAAATTTGGCGGTGAAACCCTCCTTACTCTGGAACGACATTTCGCAGAAGTCGCGGCTTCAGACAAGGCGAGAATAGACCTGGCCTCGCGGTAAGTGAGAACTTTCATACCGTGATTGAAGGTAGATTCCTCAAATGGGATGGGATTCTATTTCACCTTTGCCTACAGAGGTCAAATACCGAGGCGCAATTTTTGCATTGTGTCTCTTTCTCCTTCTAATCCCATCCACGTCCTTGGCACAAGCAAAGAGGACGGTGCATTTTTGGGCAGTCACCGGCTCTATTCTCGATGTCGAGATGTACCGAAAATTGGCAGAAAGTTTTGAAAAGGAATCTGGGATCCATGTCGAAGTCACCCCATTGGCATGGGGGAATTTCAACACTAAGTACTTTGCTTCATTGGCAGCGGGTATTCCGCCGGATGTAGGAGTCACGAACCTGGGCGGACCGTTCGATTATGCCAGCGTTGGTGGATTAGTTGACTTCGAAGGCGAGTTTGGGAAAGAAGGCAAGGATCTGGTCGACGAATTCGAACCAAAGATGCTGGAAATCTTTCGACTGAATGGCAAAACTTACGCGGTTCCTAATGATGCTTCAACGCTTGTTTTGGTGTACCGAAAGGATATCCTCGCCAAATATGGACTCAAGCCCCCCTTGAATTGGTCGGATCTAAACAGTCTCATTTCCAGCCTCGAAGGGCGAGGTCATCAGTTCTTTTTTGGCTTTACCAATCAGTCGCAGTGGGCCCTCTCGCTTTACACCATGCCTTTTGGATTGAGGGGTCTCACTGTAGATGGGCATGGGAAGGCAAAAGTCGAGTGGCTCAACCCCCGGTATATCGATGGCGTCGTTGAAGCTCTCAAGCTTTGGCACATGCATGATTCGCCTGGGAAGGATTTAGGGCCTCGTGCGCTGGGAATGTTTGGTGAGTCTGAACCAGGTAAAAGCGTTGCCCTGATGGCCGATCAGCCGACAATCGCCTCGCAACTTCATCGGACCAAACCGGAGCTCGACGGTAAGTGGGGTATGGTGCCATGGCCGCAAGCCGATGGTGGCCAGCCTTACAACATCATGGGCGGCACATCCTACGTGATCTTTCGAAGATCAAGCTTGAAAAAGGCGGCGTTTGAGTGGGTCAAATATCTCAATACGCTAAAAATCCAACGAAAAATCATCCTCGATCATCTCAATAGGGGCGATGATTCTGGTTTCATGATTTCTCCTTTAAAGAAGATTTGGGCCCCAGGAAATAATGAGTTTTGGCGGACGCCGGAGCTTCTATCCAGCAGCGATCAGCAACCGGTCATCGCAAAAGTTCTGCCCTCACTCCAAACCATTCCATCTATCCACGGTGCCGTCGAGGCTAATCGGCTCGAATCCAACATGCTCGATACAATGGCGACATTCATTCAAGATCAACTTGGGGCAGCCGCGCAAAAGCTCAACATGAGCAAGTCGAACCTCATAAAGAGTTGGGGAGTTGGTAAAAACCTCGAAGTGAGGACCGATATCGAGAGTTTAATGCGAAAAACTCTCACTGCAGAGTATGAAAAGATCGCTGCCGAAGCTGCAAAAGATATTGATTCCGAAAACCAGCGATATCAAGAAAAGTTTGGCGATGTCATTGGACATATTCCGGAATTGGAACGCAAGGCAAACGCCCTAACTTTTGCCAAAGCATTCGCGGTTCTTGTTTCCATCAGCTGCGTTTTTGCGATTGTATTCAACGCGCGCCTGCGCAAGCATTCTCTGTCCTATTTGTTTGTGTCCGTGCCGCTTATATTGGCGCTTTATTTCGTCTTTGTCCCGGCCCTGGTCGCATTGTACTTGTCCTTCACCGAGTATCATCCTGTGCTCCCACTTGCGACCGCAAAGTGGGATGGACTGAAGAACTATGTTGACATATTAAAGTCGGGTGACCTTGGCGGTAGTGTGTTCCGAACCGTCATTTATGCGGCAGCCACTTTGCCCATTGGGATTATTTTGGCACTAGTGTTTGCCTACGTCCTCAACAGTAATCCGAAAGGCTCGCGGTTTTGGCGATTCCTTTATTTTTCGCCCTTGGTTACGAGCGTAGTGTCGATAGCTCTGATCTTCTCTCAGCTTTTTTTGGGTTCTAAACAGGGGTGGCTCAACAGTCTTCTTATGGCGAGTGGATTGATTAAGGACCCGATCATGTTCTTGAACTCTGAACGTACGTTCATGTATTGCATCGTCACTCTTGCCATTTGGCACGGACTAGCATTTACGATCTTGGTGTTCCTGGCTGGCTTCCAACAGGTTCCTCGCGAGCAGTTCGAGGCCGCAGCCGTCGATGGCGCCAATAATTTTCGTCGCTTCTGGAATGTTGCGGTGCCGGGTATTCGCCCTCAGGTTTTCTTTGTTTCAGTCCTGGGGTTGATCGGCTCCTTTCAGGTGTTTGAAACCGTATTCATGCTCGCCAATAAGAGCGGAGACGCGGGCGCGCGATTTGGCCCTAATGATTCTGGTCTCACCGTGGTTCCGCTGTTGTACCACTACGGATTTGAGACATTCGAGATGGGCAAGGCCGCCGCATTGGCGTACGTTCTGTTCTTGATCATCTTGGCAATTACTTGGGTTCAGTTTAAAGTCTACCGGAGCAAGGAGGCGGTCAATTGAAGGTAGCGAGAAGGGAACGACTCATAAATTTGACTCTGCTTATTATTGGCGCCTTTGTTATGGTAATACCGTTTTACTACATGGTTGTCACATCGCTCAAGCCGAATTCTGAAATCAGCGAAGCGACCCCCAGTTTCATCGCTAAGCATCCAACTATTCAGGCCTATACGGATCTCTTAACGACCGATCTGGTCTACCGGTCTGCCATAAACAGCATTTTGATCGCGACTCTCCAAACGGTTGGGGTTCTGTTCTTTTGCACTTTGGCTGGCTACGCCTTCGCGAAGCATCGCTTCCCGGGTCGCGAGGCATTGTTCCTGGTCTTGCTATCAACCATGATGATTCCGGGTGCGGTCCTGCTGGTGCCGAGCTTCCTTTTGTATCGTGACCTTGGCTGGCTTGATTCTTGGGTTCCCTTGATTGTTCCAGGACTCGGAGGAGCGTTTGGCGTATTCTTGGCCCGGCAATTTATGGAGAAAATTCCTGATAGCCTTATTGAAAGCGCTCGTCTTGAAGGGTGTGGGGAATTTAAGATTTATTGGCGAATCGTGATGCCTATTTCGCGACCGCTGATTGCGACACTGGGAATTCTAACGTTTCTTGGTTCCTGGAACAGCTTCCTCGGACCCCTCATCATCCTGTTAAACGAGCGGCTATTTACGTTACCCTTGGTGGTGTCAATGCTACAAGGAAGGTTCCCGGGCAAGGACAATGTGCAAATGGCGGGGGCGATGATTTCGATTTTGCCCGTTCTGATCCTCTTTTTCTTCTTCCAGAAGCAAATCGTCGAAAGCTTGGCGAGCAGTGGCTTAAAAGATGGCTAATTAGGTTAATCGGCTTGAGTTTAGGCTCGATTGAACGGTAATGTATGCCCAGTGCTAAAAACCGTTGAGCTTACTAAAGAATATGAAGCCACGACCGCTCTCAGTAAATTTAACTTTCAAGTGGAACTGGGCGAAGTGGTCGGGGTCATTGGCGAAAACGGAGCTGGCAAGAGCACGCTGATGAAATTGCTCTCGGGGATCGTGCAGCCTTCCAGCGGACATATTGAATGGGATAATTCGGTCGTCCACTTTCGAAATACCTCAGATTCCTCCCGGGCCGGGATACAAATCGTTCACCAAGAGCTGAACATCATTCCCACCCTGTCCGTCGAAGATAATATATTTCTCGGTCAAGAGATCGGAGCGGGAATCATCAACCGCGCCGAAACCCGTCAGCGTGCGACTGAACTCTTGAAGAAAGTCGGCGCAAAGTTCTTGCCCACCTCGATGTGCGGTGACCTTTCGATTGCCGAACAACAACTCGTCGAAATTGCCAAGGCACTATCCAAAGAGGCAAAGCTCATCATTTTTGACGAGCCGACCGCGGTTCTCAGTGAGCCCGAGTCGGAAAAGCTTTTCGAAATCATTGCCAACCTTCATCAAGAAGGGGTCACGGTTCTTTATGTCTCGCACCGACTGCCAGAAATTCTCAGGATTTGTAGCCGAATTGTCGTTCTACGCGATGGAGTGCAGGTTGCCGATCAGGCTCCGACCGGACTAACCGAGGCGGACCTTGCCAACTTAATGGTCGGGAGAAAGCTCGAAGACATATTCCCCGAACGCGGCACGGCAGCGACTGACATCGCTCTTGAAGTCCAAAACCTTTCGGTTCCTGGATTTGCCAAAGACGTCTCGTTCATTGTTCAGGCAGGAGAGATATTGGGACTGGCTGGCCTCATTGGGTCGGGCCGAACCGAGACCTGCGAAGCGATTTTTGGAGTGAGAGAGGGTCGAGGCACGGTACGCGTGGGAGGAGCCGCCCTAAAAAAATTAAGCCTTTCTAACGCGCTAAGCGCCGGAATTGCCTACGTCAGCGAAGATCGAAAGGGCAAAGGGTTGGTCGTATCGATGAGTATCGACGAAAATATTTGTCTTGCTTGCCTTCGTCAACTCAACACTACATCCAAACGTCATTCGACGGCATCTCGTTGGATCGAGGATTTAAAAATTAAAGTCTCCGACTCTTCCCTTCCGATGACATCTCTATCGGGCGGAAATCAGCAAAAGTGTTCGGTCGCAAAATGGCTCGAAACAAAACCACGCGTTATCATCCTCGACGAACCAACCAGGGGGATTGATGTTGGCTCAAAAGCGGAAATGTATCGCTTGATCGCCTCGCTCGCCTCAGATGGCCTAGCAGTAATTGTTATTTCCAGTGAAATGCCGGAGCACGTCGGGCTGGCTCACCGAGTCGCAGTCTTTCGAGAGGGCAAAATAGTGGGCGAATTAGTTGGAGATTTTATATCCGAAACGGCCATTATGTCGCTGGCGGCAGGGGTTAGAGGCGAAGTGGCAGCATGAAGAGATATATTCAACAATATGGTGCCTTTATTGCACTTATCGTACTATTTGTCTTTGACGTGATTTGGCTCAAAGGACCCTTCTACGATACTGAAAATCTTCGAAACATCCTTACCCAAAATGCTTCTAAGGGAATGGTAGCCATCGGGATGACGCTCGTCATCATTGGCGGCGGAATCGACCTTTCGGTTGGCAGCATGGTCGGCCTTCTCGGGGTCCTTTGCCTGCTTACCCTCAACAAAACCGGGAGCATTCCTGCGGCGGTGGGGGTCGCCATTCTGGGAGGCGGTGTTCTAGGATTGTTCAACGGCTTGCTCATCTCACTGGGTCGCGTTGCGCCATTTGTCGCAACTTTAGCGGGGCTCGGTGCCTTCCGTTCACTCGCGCTCGCGATCACCAACGCAGGGCAAGTATCGACGGAGAATAAACTTTTTGAAAATATCGCCGGGAAAGGCATTCCGATTCCAGGTCTCCACACTGGTTCTGGACAGACACTCATACTTAATTGGCCGATCTTGATCTTCGTCTTAGTGGGCATCATGGGAACAATAATTCTCAATCGTTCCGTGTTTGGGCGGCGTTTAATTGCCACAGGTTCGAACGAACAGGCTTCCGAGTATTCCGGAATCAAGACGAGCCAAGTAAAGCTTCTCAGCTACGTAATCCTGGGTCTCATTACGGGTCTCGCGTCCCTTTGCATTGCTTCCCAGTACAACTCCGCATCACCAGCCCAACAGGGTCTGTATCTAGAGCTGGATGCGATTGCAGCCGTCGTAATCGGCGGAACGAGCTTGGCCGGCGGCCGAGGACAAATCGGGACCACGATAATTGGGGTCCTCATTTTGGGAATAGTTGACAATATGTTGGCGATCAAAGGGATAGACTCCAATTGGCAGGGATGCGTAAAAGGTGTTATCATCCTACTGGCGGTTCTGTTGCAGCGCAACAGCTCACGAAAGTAATCCAAGAGCAAATTCAATGAAGACAAACTCCATTTTTAAAATCGGACTCATTTCCCTAGCGGCAATCATACTTGCCGGTTGCGGAGACTCAGGTAGTGCGAATTCCGCAGGCACATCAAACACGCCCACATCGACCAACACTGATCCAGTTGCTAAGAAATTCAAGATTGGAATTTCGATTCCTGCCGCCGACCACAGTTGGACGGGAGGGGTCAAATACTGGGCCGATGATGAAGCCAAAAAGCACCCCGAAGTCGAGTTTGACATCCAAACCGCCGATACTGCCGCAAAGCAAATCACTCAACTCGAGGCAATGGCGACCAAGAAAGTTGACGCAGTCGTTGTGCTCGCCATGGAGAGCGTAACATTAACTCCAGTCGCCAAGAGACTGAAAGAGCAAGGAATCTTCATCGTTAATGTTGACCGAGGTTTTACCGACACAACAATTGCCGACATTTTTGTTGCTGGCAATAACAAAGAATTTGGCCAAATGTCTGCAGACTTTATGGCGAAGAAGCTGAACGGAAAAGGAAACATTCTCGTTCTCGAAGGAATCTCTTGCACGGTCAACACGGACCGCGTCGATGCGTTCAAGGCTGTCATGGCAAAAAATCCCGGCATCAAGATTCTTGCAAGCCAGGCTGCCGATTGGAACCAGACGAAGGCTCAAGACAAAATGACGATCATGCTAACAACTTATAAGCAAGTTGATGCAATTTGGGCCGGAGACGACGACATGGCCCTCGGAGTCGAAAAAGCTCTGAAAGCAGCCGGACGGAACAAAGGAATTTGGATACTCGGTGGCGCGGGCATGAAGGATGTGGTCAAGCGAGTCATGGAGAACGATCCCCTGTTTCCGGCCGATGTGACATATCCGCCTGCAATGATTGCGCAAGGAATTCAGGAAGCGGTCGCGGCTCTGACTGCAACGAAGAAGGAAGATCTCAAGAATTTCAAGCATAAGGATGTTATCATCCCAATCAAGCTAATTGAGCCAGCCAACGCGAAGGACTTCTACTTCAAAGACTCGGCGTACTAAAGAACGTCGCAAATCCAAAATTGCCAAGTGGGAATTCTCACTTGGCGATTTTTGATTTTGCCAGGTCTTCTTGCCGGAAAATCAATGCGGAAATTTTCTGCAGAGGAAGCAGGTAGTCGACCGTCCCCCGATCCCATCGATTCTCCTTTCGACTCGAAAATTGCACAAAGAATTTTCTGTGTGGATCCGCTCCGACGAAAGCGACCGCGATAGCGGACCGCGTTTTAGATTCGGCAAATATGGACCGCTCAGTTTTTGCCGACTTAGGTAAGTTATTGACATTATCGATAATCCAGTAATCTCGCTCAGACGCTTGCTTCTGAATCCAGCCAACAAAAGATATCGGGATTGATTGGTCGCCCTTTGGGGTGGTGTCAAATTCATTTTTGACCCAAGCATGAATGACGTCAAATGTGCCTCGCTTATTATCAACCTCACCGACCATGGCGTTGTCCGCTCCAACAATTTTTCCGACGATACTCAGCGTTTTGACAATCTCTGCAGGCTGGTCTTGCGGCAGGGTTTCCATATGCGCTAGGGTCCGAAGGACGAATTGTTCGCTCAACTTACTGCGCTGTTGCAGGACACGATTTTCTGTCGCAAACAGCGTAACGTCCTTGTAGACAATAAAATGCCCAACGGTCGTGCCGCGCACAATCATGTTGTAGAAGCTCCGTTCAAGAACAGTTCCGTTGGTCATCGTCATTTGGTCGACTGCCTTCTCCGACGTAGACGAAGCTAGTTTTCGAAAGCTCTGGGTGGTTGAGTCTTCACTTTTAATAGCCCGATTTGCGCAATTTTCAAGAAAGTAAGCGATGTCTTGACCGATGAGTTCTTTGGGTGTGAGGGGACAACCCGCCATTTTGCACAGCTGCTCGTTGATATAGTTCACTTTTAGCCCACTGTTGGTATAGAGAACGCCCACGTCAAGCAGATTCATTAGGGAATTCAATTGGGCGGTCGCCAAGAGTTGGTGCTGAGCCGCCGCCGTCTGGGCCTTAATCTTAGCCTCTAGAGCCTTGATCGTAAGATCTAATTGGTCTAAATCATCTTCGTAATAATCCCGGAGGAATTCTGAAATGACCTCAGTGCGACTCGAAGAGTCGTAGCGGAGCAAAATTCTCTTCCAGTATGTGGCAACTGTGTCGGTAGTAATCTCTAGTAACTGAGCAATTGTTTTGTCGGTATTGCCTTCCATCGCCAACCAAATAACTTGCGTCTCTCGCGGCAGGTTTGCAAATTCATATTCGGAGCCTGGGTAGAAATCCATAGTTGGAAACGTTTAGAAGTCAGCGAACTGCCAAACTAGATTGAAGTACAAACCAAATTTACCTTTGAATCGGCTTGCGAAGTTCACTTTGCAAGCCGATTGTTTTCTCATGGAGGACTTCAACAGCTTTGGCAATCACTGGATCAGGCTCATTGTCTTTCTTGACCGCTGTAACTTCAACATCTGGTTTAATCGGGTTGGCTTCTAAGCGAACCCCTTTGATCGTCACGTAGTCCGAAACTGGATATTGAATACTGAACCCTTCAACAAGCTTGCGAAACACAGAACTGAGAACGGCACCCGCTGACCGGGTTCCAATAATCTTTGCATCTCCGGTTTCTTTCAGGGCTGCAGCACAGATTTCGCTTGCACTTGCGGACCCTCGGTTCAGCAAAACCGCCATTTTTCCAGAAAATGGCGGCGTCTTGAGCCTTCGAGTCTTCGTTTTTGAGGGAGACCATTCTGCCATTGCTTCGGGAGTCGTCGGGGCATTCTGGTTCGCGGTCGTGTAATTTTCAGCGACTCTTCTCGTGACAAAAACTCCGTAGGGCGTTCCCTCGGGGAGCAAGAGCGACAGGAGGTGATTTAAGTTATTGACAGCTCCCCCGCCGTTGGATCGAAGGTCAAGGATGAGATACTTGGCTTTCTTGGACGCTTCCGCTATGAGGTTTTCTAGGTTCACTCGGTCGTATCCCGTAGAAAATGTGTAAATTCGTAGTACGGCGGTGTCGTCTCCTTCCCAGGTCAGAGTCTCTCTCCGAACTGTTGAGTACTCCTTCAGCTCAAGGTCCACTTGTTTGGTCGTTCCATCTGCTTTTTCGATCTCCAGATGGAAGACCGTTCCTTTTGCTCCATCAATCATGTCGGCTTTGGTCGGCTTCTCGCCATTTACTTTGACCACGAGGTCCTTTTCCTCGATTCCCGCGATTTTGGCCGGGCCAGCCTCAAATATTCGTCGAACTCGAATTCCCTTGTCTTCAACGGTTCCGGCTAGTCCAGAGCCTACGGTTGCGGTTTTCCCCCGACGCTCTGTTGATCGAGGGGTTTGGAGGCGACAATGGCTAACCCCAAAATCCTTGAGGGCTTTATTGACGGTTCCCGTAAATGCGGCCACATCTTTGTCTTTGTCAATCTCCTCCTTCTTCTTTTCCAGGTATTCGCTCCACTTCTTGAAGTCGACGCCGGGAACAAAGGCACTCGTGGTCAACGCTTCCTCAAGGGACTTCAACACATTTTGTTTCTGCTCGGACGTGAGCTCTTGGGCAAACGTCGTTGTCGAAGCAAGTAGCGCGAAAATCAGGGGAAGGATTCGTCGCAAGGTCATATGCCTACTTTAACGAATTTCGTCTAAAAATGTGCGGAAATTTCGAACCTATTCACGCAAATTGTCGCCTTTAGCAACGTCAATTTTTCGATGCATGAAGTCTTGAAACCGAGTGGAATCCGAATGCCGACCCACCGATAGCAGGTTAAGGAGCTTCGCTTGCTTGGTCGCGAGTGCGGAGCGATGCTCCAGCAAATCCTGGTATTTACTCGAATCATTGTCTGATGAAACTCCCGCATGACTGATCACCAAATCGAGTTCCTGTAACTGTACACCAAATGACTTGAGCTTCAGAGCAGGGAGTGGCTTGTCGACAATGCAGTCCGCGATAGCTTGCTCGACGTCAGGAAGGATCGTAGCGTCAATGGTTTGCCACAATGTTCCTCCGCCAGTCACGAGCGAGCCAATTTCGTGAGCTTGGCTGGCATACTCCTGGGTGTTCTTTCGCACTTCTTGGAGCCAAACTTGTCGCGTTTTCGGTAGCCTTGTGATGGCGCGGTCGTTCAGGTTTTGCAGCGCGATCCCAAATTTTTCTTCAGCATCACAAATCCGGGTATTGCTCTCGCCGAACTTCTTGCTGTAAAGCTCTGACCACTTGGCACGACCCATTGCAACGATCTGTTCAGGGCTTTTCCCCAAAAAATTCCCCCGATTCCACTGAATGGCAAAATAACCGACAACAAGAGGCACGATAGTCATGGCTATCCATTAAAACGCCGATCTGTCGCTGTCCGTTCAAAGTATTTTCTAGTTTCTCAACTTTGTTAGCATTGCCTCGGTAGATTCTTCGAGCATTTCGAAGACCTTTTTAAAGTCTGATTGATCGCCGTAGTATGGATCGGAAACCTCAATTTCCGTTGAGTTGGGGTTCCAACTCAACATCAGCGAAACTTTCTTTGGTTGTGCCCCCTGCCAATTATTTATATCTCGAACATTCGCAAGGTCCATTGCGATGATGAATTCAAAAGTATCGAAGTCGGACGACTGGAGCTGCCGGGCTCGGCTATATTCCGTGACTCCGTTGGCATGGAGAACTTTGATGGTCCTGGGGTCCGGATTGTCGCCAACGTGCCAATCTCCAGTTCCAGCCGATTCGATATGAAAGTGTTCGTCCAGCCCAGCTGCGATAACTTTATGACGAAAAATCGCCTCCGCCATGGGGCTACGGCAGATATTTCCGAGGCAAACGAAGAGAATTCTTGTTTGATTCATAGCCAAAGGAAGCTACCAGCTTCAAGCTTCAAGCAGAATTGGCTTGCAGCCTGAAGCTTGCGACTCTCCATCATCCCATCAATGAAGCGTCGTAGTAGAACTTCTCCCACACGATCTTGCCTTCTTTCACCTGATACAGCGCGACTTCGAGCATATTGAAACGCTTACCGGTCTCACGCGCCGTAATATCGTAATTCAGATGGACAGCGAATTTGTCATCGTTGGGGTATGGTCCCAGTACTTCAACACCATGAACCTCGAATGCAGAATTGAACCATTCTGCCTTCTTCTTGCACATATCCGCACCTTTCGTCTCCCGCGTTTCTCCGGCTGGCTCGCTTGACGTAATGTCGGGGTGGTAAAGCTCGTCGATAGCTTGCTCTTCTTTGTGTGATTTCACCAGTTCGATAAGGCGATTAGCAACTTCTAATGTTGTCATTCCGAGAGAATATCCTACGCGTCACCGCTTTTCCATACTTTTCTACGTAGAACTTTTTGATGAGCAAAACTGCATTAATTTCGGGCGCAAACAAGGGCATCGGTTTCGAAACCGCACGGCAGCTCGGGGCCCAAGGGTTTAAGGTTTACATTGGATCGCGCGATGAAGCGAGGGGCGAACGAGCCGCTGCAGAGCTACAAGCCAGCGGCATAACTGCGGTGCCAGTTAACCTCAACATGTCCGATTCCTCGACATTCAAAGCCGCGCACGACCTCATCGAGGCTCAAGACGGCCATCTCGACGTCCTGATCAACAACGCCGGCGCGAGTTTTGACAAAGGCATTCGCCCTTCTGAGGTGCCCATGGAGAATGTTCGAGATTCCTTTGAAATTAATTTTTTCTCCCAAATCGAGCTTACGCAGATAATGTTGCCACTTTTGCTGAAATCGGACGCTGGGCGAATTGTCAATGTTAGCTCAATCCTCGGATCCTTAACTCTCAACAGCGACCCAAATAGTCCAATCGGCGAGTGGCGTTCTCTTGGTTATAACTCATCGAAGGCTGCCCTGAATGCCTTCACCACGATCCTTGCTTTCGATTTGCGCAACACCAAAATTAAAGTGAATGCCGGACATCCGGGTTGGGTCAAAACGGACCTAGGCGGTGATGGGGCCTTGCTCGAAATTGTCGATGGCGCCAAAACAAATGTGTGGCTCGCGACACTACCCGAAGACGGGCCGACTGGCGGATTCTTCCATATGCACGCTAAACTGCCTTGGTAAATGGCTTCAGCAAAGATTTGGTTTATTACAGGTTCCTCCACGGGATTTGGTCGACTGCTCGTCGAAGAATTGTTGCTACGTGGCGAGCTTGTTGTTGCCACCGCTAGAAAGCCCGAGACTCTCACATTTTTGACAGAACGGTACGGGGACCAGATCATTGTTCCCTCACTCGACGTAACTGATTCCGAAGAGTGCGAGCGAGCAGTCAAAACGGCACTTCATACATTTGGACGAATTGATGTTCTCGTCAACAACGCAGGCTTTGGCGTCTACGGCTCTCTTGAGGAAGTCCCGATGTCTCTCGTCCGGGAACAGTTCGAGACAAATGTATTCGGGGTACTTAATGTCCTCAAGGCCGTTCTTCCTGCCATGCGCGCCCAAAGGAGCGGGACGATTTTGAATATCTCCAGCATCGCCGGTTGGATGTCATTTCCGGGCAGCGGAATCTACGGATCTTCCAAGTTTGCCCTTGAAGGTTTAACCGAATCCCTTCATGCGGAGCTTTTGCCTCTCGGTATTCGCGCCATCCTCATCGAACCCGGCAGCTTTCAAACCAACTTTTACGGCCACAACTACCGTCGGATCGCCAACGAGATCGAAGACTACAAGGAGACAGCCGGTAAGACTCTTGAATTCTTTGACTCATTCCAGGGCCACCAGCCCGGCGACCCAATTAAGGCGGTGAAAGCGATGATTGACATCGCGGAACACCCCAATCCGCCTTTACGATTGCTGCTCGGGAGCGACGCCTTTGATCGGGCAACTGCGAATCTCAAAGCAGTTCAACAGAACTTTGATGAATGGGAATCAGTGACGCGAAGCGTCGACAAGGATTAGACTCGACCTTATGGACGCA
>JAYVXG010000495.1:0-4540 GCA_043785475.1 Armatimonadota bacterium | reverse complement strand
TGCCGCCATCGCTCGGCAGTTGGCCAAGGATGGATGGAACGTGATTCTTCACTTTTCTGCCAGCGAAGCAGAGGCAAAAGAAGTCTGTGCAGAAATAGGAAGTCGGTGTATTGGCTTGATACATGCAGATTTGAACAGTGAAGAGCAGACAGCTGACCTTTGGCAACAGGCAAAAAAACTGTCCAAGATTGATTGCCTGGTGAACAATGCAGGAGTTTACATACAGAGCAGTTTCGCCCAAGATGCGGAAACTTGGCGTAAAGTTAGAGCCAAAATGATGCGGATTAATTTTGAGGCTCCATCAGAACTAATCTATGAGGCCATCAAAGATTTTTGCGGGCAGGGAAGCGGCAAGGTGTTGAACGTGGCCAGTCGTGTTGGATTTCGAGGTGAGGCCAACGCCTCATTTTATGCGGCTTCGAAGGCCGCCATTATCAACCTCACCAGAAGCCTGGCTGTCGAATACGCTGGAACCGGCATCGACTTCTTTGGAATCGCACCCGGTTGGGTCGATACCTCGATGGCAAGAGACGGAATGGATGATCGGCTACCTGACATCCTTGCAACGATTCCGATGGGACGTATGGGAAGTCCAGACGATTGTGCCGCTACCGCGAGCTTCTTACTCAGTGACGCCGCGAGTTATCTCAGCGGCGTCGTAATCGACATCAACGGAGCGAGTTACTTCCACTAATTATTGCTAATAGAAATGAGATCGACTGTATACTCGATTGGCTGACCAGCAGGAATCTGTCCGGTTGGATTTGGTGAGCCCGGTGGGCATGAAACCTTTCGTTGTCCGCCCGCTTGCATTCCGACGACGGCATCCCTGAAGCCAGGAATGAGTTTTGACACTCTACTAACCAAATCTTTCTTGGATTGCTCGTCAAAGATTCTGCCGCTTAATGTTTTTCCGACGTATCGAAAAGTAATCGTGCTACTAAGCGTGACTTTTGGTCCGTGCCCCACCTTGATGTCTTCGGTATCGATGAATGGCTCTGATCCCGCTTTGTAGAGTTTGACGATCTTCATCGTAAAGACGAGATCAGCCTTACTCGGAATTTTTGGTTCGCTACCGGCCTCGCCATATCCAAGTTCCCATGGAATGTTGAGTTTGCGCAACATCCCTTCTTTCGTACCAACTAGCCCCTGATCCCATCCCTTAATAACACCGCCAGTACCGATGGTGACCGCGTATGGATCTTTTTCCAGATCCGGCTTCCCAGCATCGTCCATGTTGGAATCGAAAACGGTTCCGTCAACGAACTTTCCTCGATAAAGAACGAGGACGTAATCTCCCTTTTTGGCTGCAGCACCTTTACCTGGTTCAATATCAACCCACGAAAGAGTTTTGAATCCTCCGACCGGAACGTCTTTTAGCTTAGGACCAGTACCGGGGGCCGGAGCTTCGGCCTTTTTATTACAGCCAATGAGGGTGACCATCAAAATCAATGCGTACGCAAATCGCGACATATTAATAGAAATTACCCAAATTGGGACGAGATTGCTCCCACAAAGTACACTAAGTGTGATGGCGAAGTCCAAAACCAAGCAAGAAGCCTCGGGTCCGAAGACGATTCAGAACCGTAAGGCACGGTTTGAATATCTCATCCTCGACGAGTTCGAGGCTGGGATTGTTTTGGTTGGAAGTGAGGTGAAGAGTCTCCATAATGGCCGCGGCAACCTGACTGACGGCTACTGCCGCGTCGTTAACGAAGAATTGTGGCTGTATCAATTAGATATTGAGCCGTACACCCACTCCACGACTTTTCAGCATGAAAGACGCCGTGACCGAAAACTGCTTCTGCATAAAAAGGAAATTCTCGTAATCGAACGAAAAAGTTTAGAAAAGGGCTTTTCCATCATTCCGCTCGAAGTCTATTTTACCCATGGAAAAGCCAAAGTTAAAATTGCGCTCGCAAGAGGCAAAGCCCTGTATGACAAGCGCGAATCACTGATGAAGAAGGACACTCTACGAGAAATGAATCGTGCTCAGTCAGAAAAATTCTAACGGTCCTAAAGTTTGCGGGCCGAAATACCAATACTTATCGCGTGCCAAAGCAAGAAATATCGAAATACCTACCAATCGATAGCACCGTTGTTGTCGCCTTCATGGTCGATGGCCGCCCAATGGCGATAAGTTGCCTTGTCACGAGCGAAGCTCCGCTGTATTTGTTCAGCAAAGATTTAAGAATCCTCGATTTGGAATATCCTCAGTCGGTTGTTTTGGTTTGGCACCGCGGAGCCGATGTTCTCAAGGGTGAAGCCGAAGCAGTTCGCATCATGCCTTGGAAGTCGGGCAACGTTCTCGAAATATTGAGAACAAATATGAAAGAAATCGATCGTCGGGTCTACCCGCGATACGCAGTTCACGCTCCGGTAAGTGTTCGAAGGGTCACCGACGTGCAAACCTCAACGGTAATCGCGGTGAGCCAGGGCCATACCAACGACATGAGCCTTGGCGGTTCGTGGATTGCGGTGCAACCAACATTGCCAGTTGACTCATTAATCGAATTTAAATGCCACATTTATGGCTCCGATGTTCGCGCCCTTGGTTTGGTTGTCCATGAGAACCAAGAAAATGGTACCAACGGTATCGAATTTATGGATTTCTTCGACGATTCCCGCGACCTTCTTTACAATGCCTTAAAGAAGAGTGCTTGACGCGCCCTCGAAACTGTAACTTGCGGTTCCACTCATCTGTACTTTACCGGCCTCATCATAATTCACAAGAAGGCTGCCGCCGAGTAAGTTCACCGTTACAGCCCTTCCGGTTTTACCGTTCAAAAAAGAAGCGACTGCGCCGGCACAAGCTCCAGTTCCGCAGGCAAGAGTAATTCCCGCTCCCCTTTCCCAGGTTCGTTGAATTATTTCTTTGTCCGAGATTACTTGCACAAAGTGGACATTTGTCCTTTGAGGAAACAGTGCGTGGTGCTCCAAGCGTGGTCCTTCTTCGGGAAGATTGACCGAGGCGACGTCGGGAACAAAGATAACCAAGTGAGGATTGCCCATTGAAACCGCGGTGCCGTACTGTCCCTTACCAAGCTCCTGGTTTATAAACGTATGACCGCTGGCTCCTACCATTCCAATTGATGTTGGTTCTAATATCGCAAATCCCATGTCCACAGAAATGAGCTGTTCTGGGAGGACCGTAACCTCTAAAATTCCTGCCCCAGTTTTGACAGCAAAATGGTCGCCTCCATAATCTCTGTCTTTGCATAACCTGGCGAATGTGCGAATTCCGTTCCCGCACATTTCACTTTCTGATCCATCCGGATTAAACATCCTCATCGACACCATTTCCTTGTCTCGCTCAACAAAGATGAGGCCGTCTGCTCCGACCCCAATTTGGCGATCGCAAAGTTTGCGCGAAAGCACACTCACATCCCCGGCAGGAAAGCCGTCTCGAATAGTGTCAATAAGCACGAAATCGTTGCCGATTCCGTGCATTTTGGTGAAAATTAAGTTCAATCTTCGTCATCGTGAGGAGCTTCCATTTCGCCAGGAGACTTGTAAGAGCCCACCGTTTTGTTTGGCACAATGGTCGCAACTGCGTGCTTGTAGACGAGTTGCGTGGGCTTCCCAGCACTGTCTAAGAGAATTGTAAAGGCGTCAAATCCGCGAACGTGTCCCCGCAACTGTACGCTATTCGTTAAGTAAACAGTAACACCAACCCCTTCCTTACGGACCTGGTTTAAAAACATATCTTGAAGGTTTATTGCCTTGCCCATTTTATTTCTTATCCTATCAATTGGCTTCTATTGCGGGTGCCCAACGGCATCCAAAGCATCAGAAGCATCACTAAAAACAACTAAGTTTGGCTCGGCGCGCAACCACGTTCTTTGACGCTTCGCATATTTCACCGTGTCAGTCATAATACGTTCAAGCAGAACCTCCTCGTTTCCTTTCTCTCGAATATATTCAGCTATTGCTTCGTATCCAAGGGCTCGAAAACCAGGATTCCCCGGTCCATATCCGTCGTCAATGAGTTTCTTGACTTCGGCTACCCAGCCATTTTGAAACATTTCTAAGGTTCGATGCTTGATTTTCGCTTGGGAAATTTCAGGCGATGGTACGATTCCAATTTTCTTGATTAGAAAGGGAGGAATGGAGAATTGAATGGGTGATTGATTGGACAGCTCCTTTTCCAGACTCCTTTTGACCCGAATTTCATTCTGGAGGTCTGTTTGGGCCGCTATTCGTGGCGCAATCGCGGTTAACTTCTCAACCGATTCAGCGAGGGACCAGGTCGAGAGTAAAGTTCTCAACTCCGGAGAGGGAGAAGGCATCAAATCTTTGTATTGTTCAACCAGAGCACGAATATAAAGACCGGTACCTCCGCATACGACTGCTGAGCGCCCGATGGCGTACTGCTCGTGAAGAAGTCTGGCAGCAAGGATGACGAACTCTCCGACACCAAATTCTTGGTCGGGAGTTCGGATGTCCAGAAGGCGATAGTGGCTCCTCTCAGTTGGCTTGGCGGTGCCGACGTCCATTCCCCGATAGATCTGGAAGGCGTCCGCATTGATGATCAACGCAT
>JAYVXG010000494.1:0-4540 GCA_043785475.1 Armatimonadota bacterium | reverse complement strand
CCTCAAGCAAGACCCCAAAAATCTGTTGCCAAGCGCAAAATCGGTCATTGTGGTTACCCTTAACTATTACCAAGAACCCACGTCGCCGATCAAAATCGCCCGATACGCTCTCGGACGGGACTACCACAAAGTCCTCCGCACTAAACTGAGAAACTTAGCCGCGCAACTCACGAAGAATCACCCTGGGGCCGAGTTCCGGGCCTGCGTCGATAGCGCCCCGATCCTCGAAAGGTCCTACGCCCACCTCGCTGGTCTCGGCTGGTTTGGCAAGAACACCATGCTCATCGACTCGAAGCGGGGAAGTTGGTTCTTCATCGGCGTGCTTCTTTCGAGTATCGAATTTCAGCCCGACCAACCCAGCGAAGGCGGGTGCGGTACCTGCCACAAATGCATCGACGCCTGCCCAACTGGCGCAATCGTCAACGAAAATGACCGCTGGCAAATCGACTCGAACCAGTGCATCAGCTATCAAACCATCGAGAAGGAAGGGGATCTGACGGTAAACACAGACGGCTGGGTCTTCGGCTGCGACATATGCCAAGAAGTCTGTCCGTTCAACGAACCCCGAGCCAGCCAGCCGCAACGAGCCACAGCTACCACCGAACCTGACTTTCTCAAACGCAAGAATTTTCCGACCCTCGTCGAACTCGCCCAAATCAGCCGCGACGATTGGGACACGCTCACGCAAGGCTCCGCTCTCCGCCGAACAGGATTCGAGGGGCTAAAACGCAATGCCCAAAAAGCACTTGGTCGGATACCTAACTCCTAACTCCGAACTGTAGGCTACGCCGACTTCGTCATCACATGACCCGCGCGCCGCTTCGCCGCCTCGTCATACAATTCAACGTATCGGTTTGCACTGCTCGCCCACCCAAAGTCTGCAGTCATCGCGTTCGATACCATGACGCCCCACTCCGGAGTGCCAAACGCGGTGTGGGCCCGTGTTACCGCTTCAATAAACTCTCGCCGGGACCGGTTCTCAAACACAAATCCGTTCACACCCTCTTTCACCGTGTCTCGCAAACCGCCCGTCGCCCGGACAATCGGCAAGGTTCCGTACCGCATCGCAATCAACTGCCCAAGCCCGCACGGCTCGAACGCCGATGGCATCAAAAAGGCATCGCTACCCGAATAAATCTGTTGGGCAAGCTCCTCATCAAACGCGTTCAGGAAGCGAAATTGATTCGGATAATTGCTCTCCAAGTGCCGCAACCCGTCGATAATCTGAGGATCGCCAAGGCCCTGAACCACCATCTGAATCGGCAAGTCAAACAATTCGTGGGCCCCGGTCACGAGCAAATCAAATCCCTTCTGGGTCGAAATTCGACTGATCATCCCAATTAGCGGAGCACCCTCGATCGGAGTAAAGCCAAGCTGAGCCATCAGAGATTCCCGGCACGCCACCTTTCCGTCAAGCTGGGTTGATGAGAAATTCGAAGTGATGCGCGAATCTGTTTTCGGATTCCAAACATCGTAATCCAGGCCGTTAAGAACGCCGAACAAACGGTCATTCTCAGCAAGAAAACGATTGAGCCCATGGAGACCGCAGCCGTACTCTTCAGTCTGAATCTCAAGCGAGTAAGACGGGCTAACCGTATTGACCACGTCGGCAAAAGACATTCCTGCCTTCATAAAGTTCACTTGCCCCCACGCCTCAACCTGTTCAAAGTTGTAAAGGTCCTGCGATAAGTCGAGCCAGTCAAGCGCTTCGCAACCAAACTCTCCTTGGTACGCCATGTTATGAATCGAGTAAACACTTGCAGTTTGATCCCAATCAGAACTACCCTTTTCCTTTAAGAGCACAGGCACAAAGCCCGTATGCCAGTCGTTTGCGTGAACAATATCAGGAAACCACCGAATCAATTCCATGGCCCTGAGAACGGCAGCACTAAAAAATGCGTGAACCTCGCCACCCGGTTGGTACATCGAACCGCTGTCTTTTGATTCGGTAAACCATTCATCGGTGCCGACGAAATAGTAGGTCATGCCTTCAAAGTCGAGTTGGTGCAGCGAAGCTTTTTTGGTCCAATCTTGATTCAAATGAACGTCAAAGGATTCTAACAAAACGGTCGTCTTCCAACGAGGATTATCTGCAATAAGTTGGTAAAAAGGGAGAATAACTCGGCAGTCATGTCCCAATGCCTTAATTGCTTTGGGCAACCCAGCGGCAACATCAGCAAGGCCACCGACCTTAGCAAATGGCGCAACTTCTGCGGAAACGTAAAGAACCCTCATTTTGTCAAGCCGAGGCATTGAGCAATGCCAATCAATAAGGTGTTCCATCTACGATTATAAATACTGCCTCACCGTTTTACCAGGTATTTGCTCACGGGTACTTTGCCATGTCACGAAACCATTAGACGATTGAAAACCGTAGCTTGATTCGTGAAACGGATTCTCTTGCTCGCTTTGCCTCTCGCGGCCGCCGGTTGTGAAGATATTCACATCGCATTCAACCACGACTTTGGAGGCACAAGAACGAAAGGTAACGGGAAACCGAAGGAAGAATCCCGCATTGTGGGCGAATACGATAAGGTCATAGTCGGCTCCGCATTTCAAGTCGAAGCCACCGAAGGAAAGCTTGGGCCAATAAAAATCTCTGCTGATAGTAACCTGCTCCCGATGATCAAAACCGAAGTCAAAGATCGGACGCTTAGAGTGTGGACTGAAGGCTCGACCTCAACCTCATCGCCCCTTAAACTAAGTCTTTCTACGCCGACAATCACGGGATTTGAAGCGTCCGGAGCCACGAAAGTACAGTTAAGCTTAAAATCCAAGCATGACCTCGACCTGGGCGCCTCTGGTTCGTCCGAGATCAAAGTGACCGGAGAACTAAGCAATCTGACGTGCGATTTGTCGGGAGCTAGCAAGGCGACCTTCTCCGCATCTTCGCTCGACAAGCTGAATACGGTCCTCAGTGGCTCGTCTGCACTACTCTATTCCGGCACCGTTGATTCAGTCTATGCGCAATTATCCGGAGCCTCGTCGATCATCGGTGGGATGAACGGCAACGTGGCAAATGTTAAGATGTCCGGCGCGTCGAAAGGCGCATTTGGAAGATTCTTCAATGTATCAAAAGAACTAACCGGGGCCAGCAACGCAAATTTTGCTAGATAAATTATTGTGTCGGCAAGCCTTAGTCGAAAAACCTCAACAAGCACTGGGAAAGCCCTCTTGGCCCGATTCTCCAGAGATATCGGAGATACTCTCGACCAGCCCAACTTTGGTTGGTACCCCCAGCAATATAATTTTAAGGGAGCCAAGGGCATCCTTTCAAAAGTGGCTTCTGGTTCGTTCTACTTTGTGGAGCTCGATTCGAGGAAAGGCAAAAAGCCCGTCGTTACGAGATTATGGGACCTTGATCACGCAAAGACTTGGGACGATGCGTGGCACAACCGGGCTGAGCAATAATGAAGAACCGACCCTAAGGAACCTATGCGGCCTTTCGATTGTCGTTAAACATTACGAAGAGACTTTCAACATCGACCGGCTTGGTCACGTATTGGAACGCCCCAATCGCCATGATTTCGGTCATGATTTCAGGATTCGATTCAGCACTCATCACAATTGTTCGAATTTCCCGGGTTGTAACGTCGCTCTTGAGCGCTCGCAAAACATCACGGCCGTTAATGTCGGGCAGGTCCAAATCGAGGAGAATTAAGTCAGGATGGAACGATCGTGCGAGTTCGATTCCGATTCCGCCCTCCATCGCGCTCATCAGCGCAACCTTCTCCATCTTGTCGACCAATTTCGACACATATCGAAGATTGATAATGTTGTCTTCCACGATCAAAACGCGCAAATTGGTTGGGTCTCGGAACGCCTGAATATCTGTTTGGCCAGTACGTTCGACCTCCCGTGGAGGGGTCACTTCGCCTCGTACAATTGCGGCTGCGTTAAAGGTCACGGTAAAGACTGAACCCTCACCAAACACCGAAGAAACCTCCAGGTTTGCACCCATGGCTTCCACCAATGTCTTCGAAAGAGCTAATCCAAGCCCCGTCCCTTCCACCGCAGATGTCTCAGAACCGAGTCGGTCAAACGGCGTGAACACGCGGTCAAGGTAGTGAGATTCGATTCCAATGCCACTGTCCGTAAACATAATCTTAAGGCCACCAGAAAATTGTTCGACAGTGACCTGGACCCGACCGCCAGGCTTGTTATATTTAATTCCATTCGTCAACAGATTGATGAATATTTGTTTGAGCTTTTGACGGTCGGAACGAATGTCCGGACAATCGGATTCGCAATACATCAGCGCGATATTCGATTTTGCTGACAACGGCGCCAACAAGGCAAATGACTCGTTGAGCACTTCGCTAATATTCACTCGTTCAATCGAAAGATTGACTTTCTGCGTCTCGATTCTTGCGAGGTCCAAGATGTCGTTAACGAGATCCAACAGGTGCCGACCAGCAACTAAAATTTGTTCTATATTGTCCGCTTGTTGAGGGGTTGAGGTGTCCATTTCCAAAAGCTGACCAAATCCCAGAATGGCATTCAATGGGGTCCTCAACTCGTGGCTCATTCGTGAAAGGAA
>JAYVXG010000493.1:0-4542 GCA_043785475.1 Armatimonadota bacterium | reverse complement strand
TTTTGTCTGACCTTGGCCGCTTCATTGACATCCCATGATGATTCTCCTCGCGTAGCTCGCCAGTTAGAATAGCGGCCGTAAACCTCGACAAATTAAGTATTCCGTAGTAACCAATCAAATATTTGGTAGTTGATGGAGAGGATCTTGCGACCTGAATATAGTCTAAAGCATGGTTCAGCCACAAATTCATCCTTTGAAGTGATGATTCATCTAAGATATCGTTGTGACCTCGTGCCTTAATCAGTTCTTTGATTTTACGTATTGATGCGTTACTTCGGAGATGCAATGTACAGGCTTGTACTGGATCCTCCGTAGTTATCTTTCTATAACGGTAATCTGGTGGAAGATCAAACATGTGTTAGTTGACAATACCTAGTAAGAAAATTATCTGACATCTTTGAAGTCTTCCAAACTTTCCTAATTTGCCACCACCAGGACCCAGTCATCCCCATAGACACTCATCTTCCCGCGCTTCCCAATCACGGTGATCTTGTTCGCCTTCCCCAGCTAAGTCAGCCGATTCCGGGTCGTGCTGACCGCCATCCCCAGCTTCGCTGGGACATCCTTGGCCGTAGCCCCCGCCTCAAACGCTTGGCTCGTCCGGTCTGCGACCGCTGCGAAGTTGACGAGTCACAGTGTGAGCTCGTTTAGTCCGAGCCTGGTGTGGCCTGCTTACCTGACAATCTGCGCAGCTGCGAGGATAAGCAGGAATCTGGGCACAACTCCGATCACCTCTTCCCGTACTCCAAATACTCTCGAGGAATCCACCGCACCTTCGTCAACTGATCGATCGCTCTCGCCAGCCGCACCTGACTCCGCAGATACCGCCTCTCCAAATACTGGTTCTGACGATATGTCCGTTTCTGGCAGAACTCCGACTCCAGTAGCCACGCCGCCACATACCACTGCACCCAGGCCGTAGTGACCTGCTCGATCACCAACCTTTCGACCGCGTTCGCCTCATCAAGCTTAAAGTCCCGCTTCATTGCCCGAACCTTTACCGTCACCTCCCGGATCGTCTCATCGACTTTGCACGCCATGGTCGTCCGGTCCGAAGCTTCAATTCCCCGCAAGGCCTCCAGCGAAAGTCGTCGAATCCCATCTTCCAATTCCGGAACACTTTCGCCTTGCTCGACCTCCCGCCCAATCATGCACTCATGTTTAAGTTCTATTAATTGCTTCTCTGATTCTTTGCTCATTTTTGATTTCTGCCTTTTTCGAATTGCGCCTTTGTGTGAGTGAAACCCCGCCGACATCAAAACCCGATCGATCTGAACCCCAACAATCGCGTCCAACGCCTCGACCTTTCGGTCGATAACGACGTCCCGGTCACGCCAAGAGCGCACCACTGCCAAATCTCGCAACCGCTCCTCACGCTCTCGGTCCACGCGGCTAGCTGCTTCAAACGCTTCCAACCCACTCCCCCAGTACATGCGAACCTTCTCTCCATCAACCGATAGAATTTCTACAAAGCATCGCTTTCCCCCAAACTTTTCCCATCCCATAGATTCGAATAGTCTATAAATAGTATACGTTTGTCTGGTATAATTTAGATAGTGGTGATCGCAATTTCTGAAAACATTTCTCAGAATTCCTCCCCGCTCTTCCCAGAGAATCTTTGGGTACGTTTTTTTTCTGCCCCGGAATTTGCATTCTCAAATTCCCAAGCCAAATCACATCATTTCAGCACCAACCACCCCTCTCCCAACGTCTTAACTTCTTTAGCGGGAAAGAATTTGGGGATTAAGTTGATTGCGATGGATTTGGACGGGACCGTTTTGCGCGGCGACCACAACATCCACCCAACCCTCCCCACCGCATTCACCGTCGCCCAATCCCATGGAATCACCCTGGTGATTGCCACCGGCCGGGCGTACCAGAGCACCAAGCGGGTCATCGCTCCGTTTGCGTTCCCTGGTCCCCTGATCTGCTCCAACGGGTCGCACGTGCTGAACCACGACCATGAGATGATCGGCGCAGAGTATCTCGACGAGGAAACCAAAGCGTTCACCTTGCGCTACGCCCTCGAGCACAACATCCATGTTTCGGCCTACGGCGAAGAAGGCGTTTCGACCCTAAAAGAGTCAGATTGGCTGGCGAAGTACAAGCGGCACGTGGGATTGGTGGACATCCCGATTTTGGGATACGACGCGCTGATGGCAAAGCAGCTTTTCAAGCTGGTTTACATTTGTCCTGAACTTGAAGTGCAAAAGCATCGTCTAAAACTGCAGTTTCTTGAAGCCACAAAAGTGGCGCAAATAACGGAAAGTGGTCCTGAATACCTTGAAATCTTGCCGGCCAATGCCAATAAAGGTAATGGTCTTGCAAAACTTGCCCAGTATTTACACCTGGACCGGTCGGAGATCGCGGCAATTGGTGATTATCGGAACGATTTGGAGATGTTAGACTGGGTTGGGACGGCCGGAGCGGTAAAAAATGCACTTCCGGAAGTCAAATTGCTGGCCCAAATCGTCGTTAAAAGTAACGAAGAAGGTGGGGTTGCAGAGTTCATTGACCATTGTATTCTGTTAAACTCAGGGAACTGACTAAAAAGCGGAAGGAGAAAAGATTGTGAAGTGCATTCGAATAGGTTTAATTTTGGCGGGACTATGTTCTGCATTGTCGGCATTGGCCGCAACATTTAGCGTGACATCGCCGACAAATGGCGCGTGGCTCGGTTCAACGAACACGATGAATTTTACTGGAACTGGGGCACATGTCCAAGTCACGGTTACCGCCGTTATCACGAGCCCTGGCGGCTCGACAACGATTTCTACCACGGTTAACCCTGCGGTCAACGGCGACTTTTCAGGAACTTTGCCATTGAACTTTTCTGCATCGGTTGCCCAGGGCGACTACACGATTGCAATTACGGCAACGGAACCTGGCAACACGTACACGCCAGTAAACTTGAACGTAAAGGTTGACACTAAGACGCCCAAGCTCTTGGAATACAGCCCGGCTCAGAACTCGTTCTCCAAGGGTACGATCCCGATTTTCTTCAAGCTTCTTGAAGCCAATATGAAAGAGTGGACGATTACCGTTGGTGGTGCTGGCTTCCCCGGTAACACCGGAACGACGGAGACGAACTTGGCCGTGAGCTTCGATTCTTCGACTCTGGAAAATGACGGCCCTCAAAATATTGCTTTGACGGCAAAAGACCAGGCGCTTAACACTTTTAACTTCAGTATTCCTTTGACAATCGACCGCAAGCCGCCGACTTCAGTCATCCAATTTCCCTTATCTAGCAGCCCAATTCGGCCTCGAAGCGACATTACGGTCATCATTGACGTTGCCGACCAATTTGCTGGTTCAGTTGATTTGACCGGAGTCGATGTAGTCGTTCAGAGGATTGATGGTTCTTTCGTAACTAGAGCGTCAAGGCTCTCCTGGAGAGACATCGGAAACAACACATGGCGTTGGACGGGAAGGATTCGTTATCGATCAAGTTTGCCAACTACCTTTAAAATAGTTGCTTCAAGCCTAGACAAGGCGGGTAATGTGGCGGTAAGACAAGAAGTAACGGTTCACCCCGGAGCATAAGTTAGGAACAATTGATGAAGAAACGGATTTTGATCGTGTCGCTTGGAGTTGTTGGAACCGCGGGTTCCGCGTTGGCTCAGATACCGGATTTGCTCAATACGCTTGATGCGGGGAGCCGATCGATGGGAGCCGGCGGTGCCTTTGGCGTCACCTCCGCTGATACGGCAAGCATTCTCAATAATCCTGCGGGAATTGGGTTTTTAACGACTCGAACGTTTGGAATTGCGATGCGCAACTTGCCCAAATCGACGACGCAAATGTTTGGCTCGCTGGCTGATCCGACTCTCTCTTCAAAGGGAACTGCCGGAAAGAACCAGATAACTCATATTGGCTACACGATGCCTTTGAAGAGCGGCGGGACGTTTGGTTTCAGCTATCAAGTTGGTGGTTACCTGGACGACTTTCGATCGGGGACGAACATTACGATTGGTTCGTTTACCAATGCGACGTACCAAGAGCAGATTCGTGCAAAGACAGACTTTTATACATTAGCAATCGGCCGAGCAAACGGTGAGGGGAATAAATCCTTTGGATACGGTCTTGCGGTGGCAAACCTGAATTTGTCGGACCGACAAAACGGCTTCGTGCCAGGGAACCCTCCGACCCAGCTAATTTCTTCTGACAACTCGGCTTCGACTTGGGGCGTTGGTTTGGTTGCGGGCTTTCAAAACATTCCCACAGGTCGACCGAATACAACGTTCGGTGGAAGCATCCGCACTCCGATCAAGCTTGGCTCGAATTCGTTCAGCTCATCGCTTTACGACGTGATTCCTGGTCAGGTTTCGTTAGGATTGGCGATGCGAAAAGATAATATCCGTGGAAAGGACGACTTCTTGGTCACTGGTTTCCAAGGTTCCTATTACTTTGGTGGAAAAGGAAGTGGAATATTTGATCGATCAAATCAGTTCGTGCTTGGCGCGGGGGCGGAGTACAACATGGTGAAGGATGACTTTACAATCCCGATTCGAGTCGGATATTCGAGAATTGCTTCCGGTGGGG
>JAYVXG010000492.1:0-4544 GCA_043785475.1 Armatimonadota bacterium | reverse complement strand
AATGGAGGTTGAGATCATTCGGCAATGGCTCAAGACCTTCAATGAAGGCTACGCATCAGAGAGTAAACAAAATGCCAGAGACGCCTCCTAATATTCCTGCGGCAATCAAAGGGAGAAACCCTTTTCAACTCCAACATATTTTTGGACCGGAGAATCCTGCGCAAGGCGAGAACTCATCAAGCGATCCTGCCTTTCTTACCGCAGGTGTCCACCAAAGGCTGACAAACCTCCTTTATTCGAATCGAGGAATGAAGGTTCGAAACGGGATTAAGCGTCTCACCGCAGCCGTTCCCATAGGTGGAGCATCGTTTCGAGGTTCCTTTTCAGGATTCCTTGACGGCCAGATAAGGATGTATGCAGCCTATCGGGTCGCCGGAACAACAAGAGTCTATGAAGTCAGCGGACTGACAACGCTCGCATGGACATTCACCGAAATTACCCAACCAGCCGGTGTTCCTGAGAACGACGAATCCGAGGCGACTGCCAACGTTGGGTCCCGTTTTTATGACGACGGGACCATTAGCTTTGCAATTGTCAGCGATGGACTAGGGCCAACCCCTACCGACATTCTCGTCTTCGGAAATGGAATTAATGCCCCACGCGTACAGGGCTTTCAGCGAAAACTCTTTGCCGCAGTCCAATCCAAGGCCTCAACTCACGGAACGGTTACCCCGCCGTCGATCGATCTTTGCTCAAACTTCCCGGACTGCACTGCTTACCTGGATGTTCGCACGTCCACCGCTACTACGATTGCAAGCGTCCCGGGAGTTGTGCTTACCAAGGAAGACAGCTTTGGCGAGAAGTACTTTAAGTTCGTTGTCTCGGGCACGGGAACGGGAACCATCACGATGAACGGGGTTAATGCCTCGTGGTTTTACAACGGCACTACTTGGGTCAATCAAAACGCCTTTAACTTTGGCTTTGGCTCTCAGATGTGGCTCGTTTGCGAGGATTCAAACAGCGGCACGATCTGGCCGTACATGAAGATCACGATCTCCGATGGTGTGACCCCGCAGGTTGTTTATGATGCGAGTTCGTCAAACTACACCGCGCCTGCCTTTTACCCACTTGAAGACGGCAAGTACATTGCGGCCTTTAGCCTAGTGCAGGCTCAAATCACGACCAGCCAGATAACTTCGATCGTCATTGAGTGCGTTTCGGCCCCAGCCGCCGCATTGACGTTCTACATTGACGGAATCCTTGTTGGCGGAAACGTGCCGGGCGATGCAAGCTACGCGATCAGCTACATTCACACCGCATCGAGATCCGAAAGTGGCAGCGTTGTTGCCACAGTCAAGAACGGGCCGAAGCTTGGCGGGACGACCGGAAGAGGATGCGCGGCAACAAGAATCAGCCAAACGATTCCACCGTCCAACGTTTTGTTGGTACGTGAGCAAATCACGTATCCACATAACAATTTGAGCCCACGCGTTGACTACGCTATGCTTTACCGGGCTGATTCTGGGGAGACCGTAGCCACTTTTGTCCAGCCGATGCTCTGCCCAAGGGTCAGTTCAATGTGGGGCAACCTTTCGTTCTTCTCCGACAACGCAAAGTCCCAGGCGAGGTACATCAACCGAGTAGCCCCTAGCGGAAGTAATGTTTCGACTCCGTATGGCGGGGTGCTTCTCAGCTCGAGTGGCAGACTCTTTGTTGGCAAGGGGGCTGAACTTTTCATCAGCGGAGATCGCGCTCCTTTTCGGTATAGCTTCATCACAACACTGAGCGGGCCAGGCTCGTCAAGTGGACCTGCTTACCATAAGTTTCAAGGTGAGACTTTGACCTTTCTGGCAAAGCTTCCTGGCCACTTTTACGGAGCCTCGCCGATAGCGGCGTTCACCGATCAGAACATCTACCGGCTTGAAGGACTATCGACTCTCTCGCTTTCAAGGGCCAGCCTTGCGTCCTACACTGGTTGCCCGTTCCCAAAAACCGTTGGCCAATACAAGAGCCAGCTTTACTTTGTGTCATCGGATCGGCAAATTACTCGAATTGGATCTGGCGAGGATGGCATGGTCAGCCTTTACCGGGTGGACGACCGAATCCTCACAATCGATCTTTCAAAGTCATCGGCCGCAGCAACTTACAAAGGCTACTCACTCGCCCACATTTCAGGAGTCGACGCCCTTCCAAAGGATTTTCTTCAGTTCGATGCGATTACTGGCCACTTCGGAAGCGCCTACGTCGGCATTCCCGATGTCTCAGGGATGCTTAACTTCCAAACCGGCAGCGACACCAAGACCATCGCTTTTTCTGATCTAGGTCACATTTACTGGCTTTTCCGCCCAGGCGAGGTTGACGACGATGGCACGGGCATTACGGTCACGATTAAAACTCCGGAGTACCACAACGGACAGTGGGGACAAATGCACTGGGGGCCGGTTGGAATGGTCGCCGATACAATTGCAGCCAATCCAGTGTTTACGATTAGTCGCTTTTGCCCGAGAACCAATGTGACAGTAGCCTCTCAGCTCAAATTTATTGGAGTTGTTGGGAATCGCCTGTACCGGTGGGATGAACTTGCCGACACAAGGCAAGGCCGGCCAGGGCTCATCGATCTTTCGTGCGTAATAACGATCTCTGGCGTGATGCCAGGTGGCACGAATATTCAATCGATTGTCATGAAGACTAGGGAAGAAAAGTCGGGAGCGGATCTTGCCCCAAGCTCCTGATACTGGTGACTTGGCGTTTCGCATTAGCCATCTTGAAGCGCAAATAGCGGAAGCGACTGTCACGCCGGCAAAGGCGAGCACCTTGTCAACCAATATTTCCGCAGCTGCAGTTAGCAGTGGACTTGTACTCCTAAGCGCAATTCAACCGGTTCAAGCTTCAACTGTGGTGGCAGTGGCGTGGACGACATTCGATGCGAGCCCCTTCGTTCCCGTCGGAGCAAAGTTCGCCTGGCTTCAAATTGACTACGCGATCACAATGCCTGACGTCGGAGTTGTCGATGCTTATGTGCATGGCGCGGACGATCACAACACTGGAGTCATTCTGACTCTCGCGCATGGCAGATCATCAGGTTCAAGCGATGCGAACGCCGATTGCAAACAAATCTTTTGCAAGCTGACAGCAGCCCGAAAGTTTGACTATGAGATTCAGGCGATTGGCTTTGACGGAGGTCTAAAGATTGACCTCATTGGTTACGTGAAATGATAAGATTAAGAGAGCTTTCTAAGGATGAACTTATACAATTCGGCATCAATAACGCTACAATGTTTGTAGCGGAAGATGAAGAAAAGCAAGTTGGATCAATAGTTTTAGGCGGACTCGACGGAACGCCTTTCGCATGTGATCTGAAAGTTGTTCCTGAGTTTCCGGAGGTCGCCGCAATGCTGGTTCAGAAAGTTCGAAAAATATCCAAGTCACTTGGTCATGAGAGAACGATGTTCTCGATCGACCCAACGAACCCGGCGCTAATGCCCCTCGTGCTTAGCGGAAAGGCACGGATTGAACTCCTTTGGGTTACGGTGAATTCGTGAGCGGTATCTTCACCCCGCCAGGAACGAATGCGGCAAACGAGCAGAATGCTAATAACGCAGGGCTACAAAAGTACGGGATGGACTTTGT
Source organism: Armatimonadota bacterium (assembly GCA_043785475.1). GTDB lineage: Bacteria > Armatimonadota > Fimbriimonadia > Fimbriimonadales > Fimbriimonadaceae > Fimbriimonas. The sequence goes on along the minus strand of JAYVXG010000492.1, from coordinate 974 downwards.
TAACAAGCTCAAGCCTTACCTAGATCAGCAACTTAACTTCTCCAAAGGATTAGAGCCTGCCCGCGAAAACTCGGTCAACACCGCGCTTCAACTTCTTAGTCCTGGCAACCAACAAGCCCAAGCACAAAAAGCCATCGGACAGATACATTCAAACCTGGCTGGAACTGACGCAGATCTTGCTAACTCGATTCGCTCTCAAGGCGGTTCGGCTGGAGCGATCACGGGGGCCGTTGCCGATGCGGGTAATAACGCCGCAAACCAATCGAACTCGATTACCACTAACCTAAATGATCCAGCGCACATGGCGATGCTTCAACAGATGGTCATGCAGATCATTAGCGGCGGCTCTCAAATGTCAGCTCTTTCGCCCTTGATGGCAGGAGCGGGAATCGTCCAAGGAGCCCCGCCAGTTCACGTTGGTCCGGGTTTTGCTGACTTTGGTGGCAACCTACTTGGCCAATGGGCAGCCGGAGGATTTAAGAAACCATGAACCCAGATATTATGAGCATGATCGCTCCACTTCTTGCGTCCGGTCCACCTCAGGCAGGGGCAACCCAGCCTCAGGCAGGGGCATCCCAACCTCAAGGTGGGACTGCGACTCAACCTGCGCCGCAGCAAACTGCCGCAACGCCGGATCAAGCAGGGCCAGGCCAAGCAAAGCCAGCAAAGGTCGAGTCTCCAGTCTCTCGGGAAGATTCGTTTATCTCCAGGTTCCGCAAAGAAGTCGGCGCGTATCCAAAGATGGATTACCACGACATGCCGATGAAGGATGGCTCGACTCAATCCATGCTCGTCTACAAAGTGGGCGATCACTTGTTCGCGCCCAGTATTCATGATCACGATTGGGCGTTTGGCGACACAAGCAAGCTCGCTCAGATTCCAAGGAGCTACGATTCTTCACCGCATCAAAGCGATTCGAAGAGTGCTCCTGCCAACGATTCAGTACCCGTCGACGCAAATACGGCTCATCCACT
>JAYVXG010000491.1:0-4580 GCA_043785475.1 Armatimonadota bacterium | reverse complement strand
TTCACTCGGTAGATGACGACCACGTCAAAAGTGGTGCTCGCATTATCGTTGGTGGTGATGAGAATACCGTCGGCTGATTTCGTCTCGCCTGCGGTTGGGTCCTCAGTATAAATTGCGGCTTGGAGTTTAGTGGGGTAGGTGTAAAGTTGTTGCCGCCACCCGATGAATATCGCACTTGGTTTGTAGACTTCCGGCAACAGACCCTTGTTGGCATCAAAAACGACTCCAACGTGGCCGGCCGGAACCCAATCGAGGCGAGACATGTAGACCATGAATCCCAAAAGGGGAACGAATACGACGACAAAGATGGTCTTTAATATCTTCTTTAGTGGGGGACGTTTCATAAGTGGCTCCTACCTTCAAGTTCTTCGACTTCCGCTTCTGCACGTTCGGCTGCTGCAGCTTTTTGAAGGTCGATCTCACGTTGTTGGGCTTTGAGTTGTTCGCGTAACACGGACTCTCGGGCTTCGCGCTTTGCGTCCTGTTCAGACCACAATTTAAAATAATTCCAGGCTCTTAGAAATTGCTCGCGGAAGAGAAACCAACCGACTATGCAAATCACGCCAAATATGAATGCCAACCCAAGGATTGTTTCAATGATTATGTTCAAAGATATTGCCTAACTATGTTTACGGTACCCGAATCGGTTTGGATTCATCGGAAGTTCGAAGGGGGTTTTAATTGCGTAGGAGGGCATCAGAGTAATGGTGGATTGAGCATGTAACTTTTTGAAACAACTTTTCTCGCTGCAACCTTATCGTCGGGATCGAGTTGACCTTCAAGAACGAGCTCATCCAAGGCTTTCTTGAGTTCGCCAACCTTTTTTCCCGGTGGCAATCCGGTGAGAGCCATGATCTCTTCTCCCGAGAGAGGGCTGGCAAGTTTTTCGACGGGAGTTTTCGCTTGAACTCTTGCGATGGTATCTCTAATTTCGGCAATGTCGAAAACGCGAACTCCTCTTTTGAGCGCATTGGCGTCGGCGTTGACCAACGCCAAAAGCCCTTCAAGGTCGGGACCAAGATCTTTGATAAGACGTCTTGCGGCCGAGTCGGTGAAGATTGGCGCGCTTCCAAGGCGCATGTGGTTTTTGACCAGGGTGCAGATTCGAGCGATGTCATCGCTGGGCATTTTCCACCGATTGAGAATCACTCTTGCCATGTCGGAGCCGACGGCTTCGTGACCAAAGAAGCGGATGTTTCCTTTGTCGTCGATGGTTCGGGTTGTCGGCTTGCCTACGTCGTGGAGCAGTCCACCCAGAACCAAGGCAAAGTCACTTGGTTCCGATTTCACGATGTTGCCGACCACGAGTCTTGTGTGGTCCCACACGTCGAGATGGTGGTACTTACCTTGCTCGCACTTCACCATCGCTCTGAATTCGGGGGCAACAATGTCGAAGACGCCCAACCTCATGAGGTCGTCGAGCGCATCAGCGGCGGTGGGATGCAACAGCATTTTCTGGAGTTCGTCACGAATTCTCTCGAAACTGATGATCTTGAGACGGCTCCGCTTCATGTAAATCGCGTCATATAGCCCTTTGACCGGGGTTAGATTAAACTTCCATCGAAACCGAACTGCTCTTAACATTCTGAGTGGGTCGTCTTCGAATGTTTTGACTGGGTCCAACGGGGTCCTCAAAACGTTGTTTTCTAGGTCGGCGACGCCACTTTCGAGTGGATCGATGAGGCTCCAATCGTCCAGAGACCTCATGAGAGTGTTCACGGTGAAGTCCCGGCGAAGGGCATCGTCGTTATACGTTCCGGCTACGACAACTGGTTTGCGAGAATTCTTGGCGTAGGACTCCTTTCGTGCCGTAACCAATTCAATTTTGATCCCGTCAACTTCGATCATTGCGGTTCCGAATCGTTCGAAAATAACGGGAAAAATTGTGGAGATTTTCTGTTCGAACAAGTAGCTGGCAAGTTCAGGGGCTGACTTTCGAGTAACTAGATCGAAATCATCCGAACCTGGTCGACCAAGCAATTCATCGCGCACTGCGCCCCCGACGAGAAAGACATCGCCATCAAAGATGGTTCCTTCAATGGCCCTTTGGACTCTCGTCAGGGCGGGATGCATCAGATGTTGACGGGGTTATTTTCCCGAACGTCGGGGTGGTCCCAATTAATCACGATAACGGAGTAGTCGTGGGGTTCGCCGCGTCGCTTTTCAACCTTGATTATTCCAGTCATTTCGAGGGTCGTCACGATAGCTTTCCGCTCATATTCGGCGAGATGCTGAAGGGCGTTTCGCAGCTTGTTGAGGAATGGCGTGAACCAGACTTCTGGCTTGTCGCCAAAGTTATGCAGCATAACTTCGAGGGCGACGAGGTTGTCTTTTCCTTCGAGTCGCTGAGACTTTGCAAACGCGACTTGGGGGATTTTTCCGTTCGCGCGGGCCTCCGCGATTTGGTTAGCCTGGTCGTTCGACGCTTCGGCACGCAGTTCAAAGTATTGAGACAGCCGTTCGTTTCCAACTTCGAGTTCGCTTTGCGAAATTTTACTCAAGCATGAGAACGCATCAATATATCCGTCTCCGACGAGGGTCAGTAGATCGCCCGAAATATTCTCTTTAAAGGCAACGACTTGAACCGTTTTAGCATGCTTGCGAAGGTGTTGGAGAACCGGAATATAATCTCGGTCGCCCGCCATGAGGACGAATGTGCCAATTTCTTCACGGGTGTACATTGTCTCCATCACATCGATACAAAGTCGCATATCCGCTGCGTTTTTGTGCTCGGTGCCAACGACGTTTCTTGTCTCAACGCCCAGCAAAAAGAGTTGTCCTTGCGCGTTACCTTCGATTTGTTCGAAGTCCGCGTAGGCGTACTGAACGATACAGCTCTGAGCCAATTCAGTATTCAGTTTTTTGCGAAGTTCTTGGATTAGCTCGAGGACGATGTCATGGGCTCGGTCCGAATCGACGGTTCTCTTTCTTATATAGTGGAAAATGTTTTCAAAGTCAACAAAGAGGGCAGCATAGTCTTTATATATTTTCATCAATCTTTAATGATGGAAGATTTGGGGTCCGCGTTGCCGATTCGGCCCACCTTTTCAAAGAATGCCCGTAATACTTACCGCAATGGGAGGCGAAGAATGGTGAGCGAGTACGGTCTGGCGGTGAAGGCGAGCTTTCCTCCGATGACTTTTGCCTTCACCGATACTGGGCTAATTTTAAGTGGCGACTCCAAGGAATTCTCTCCTTGAGCATCCGCAGAGTATAAAACTAAGCCAGACCCAGTCGCAGAGGTGTGGGATCCCAATATGTCGATGACCACATCCCGGGCGGTTGATTTACCTTGGACAACTTTCACGACGAGTTCATTTTTTGCCGTGTCAATGCCAGTGGTGTAAAAGAAGCTAGGCATAGAGGCGGGCTTTTGATCGAAGATGGTTTTGCCGTCGAGCTTGCAGACAATATGATCAGGCGCGTAGTCGATCTCAATGTCGTACCAGCGTCCGGTCTCGATTGTTCCGTCCAGGTGTGGTCCGACTTCGGTTTTTCCGCCCGTGACCGCATACTCGAGAGCGTGTTGCGAGTTTGCCCATCCGCCAAGGTTCAGCCAAAGGTAATTATCTTGATCCTTGTATCCAACTGTTACCAGAAATCCTTCCTTACCGCCGTTCTTTTTGGCTTTCAGTTTTAGTGTGTAGTTTGAGGAATTTGGACTTGGGAAGACGCATCGGGCACCTTCTTCTCCAGATGTTTGGCGAAGGGTATTGCCTTCAAACTGCCACGCACCCTTCACTGGCTGCATCTGGTTTTTCGGATTATCAATTTGCTTGGTCGCCCCATTTTCCGTGAGAGAAATGTCTTTGTATTCGGATTGTGTAACCCATGTGCCGACTCCGATGCCTCCTTTTGGAAAAGGAATGATGGTTTCGGATATCCCAGTGGAAGAGCTACTAACGATTTTCGATGAGCGATTTTGAGCGAACATTTTTTGCACGTAGTAGCTGGGAGTGCCATAGACCTTATTCGAGTCAAAGTAGATGAGGTCTGGGTTCCAGGCCTTCGCGTTCACATTTGCAAAGAGCGGAGCATAGCTGGACATAATGACGTGGTCCGAGTTTCGCTCCATGCCGGTCATGAAGGCGGCTTCAGCGATGGCGGCGATGTGGTTTCCGCTACCCGCGCCTTGGGTGACGGCATATTCGCCAACGTAGACTTTCGGCCCTTTGCGGTCGTAGGCGTCATAGCGGCTGGCGTTGCGGAAAAAGAACGTGGGATCGGAATAGTAGTGTTCGTCAATTGTCTCAACCGGCGTTCCAGTAGGTGTGCCGCCCCAAACGTCAGCGATAGTTTTGATCGCGGGATATTTACTCTTCACCGCATCGAAAATAAGCTTGTAACGCTCTTGGTAGGCCGGACCTCCGTTTTCATTTCCAATCTCCATGTACTTGAGGTTGAAGGACTTCGGGTGCCCGTTGGCGGCTCGTACCGCCCCCCATTTGCTGGTGGCGGTTCCATTGGCATACTCGATTGCGTCGAGAGCATCTTGAACATATTCATCCATCTGATTGAGGGCAATGGTTTCCTTGTGGGACATGCCGCAGTTGACGACAAAAAGTGGCGCAGAACCGAGG
>JAYVXG010000490.1:0-4600 GCA_043785475.1 Armatimonadota bacterium | reverse complement strand
GCCAGAGAACAGTTACGGTCATAAGAAGAGTGGCCGATATGGCAAGAATGAAATGGATTAGAGCTGTTCCTTGCCACTGGAATCCACTTCGGAGGAAGACCATTAAACCTGTCGGTATCGTCAAAAGGGTGCTCAATGTGCCAAAGAGAACACAATACCAACCAACCTGGCGTAAGCCCTCGCTTTTCTTTCGCCAGCCGAAGAACTCAGACGCTGCTCCGAAGATAAATAGTGCGATTGGAAAGTGAACGACCACGGGGTGGAAGGAATGTTTCGGTACGACTTGATCGAACAAGCTCTTTGGCCCGCCAGACGGATTGTCCATGTTCGCCCCCATCATCTTTTTGTGATCGTTTTGTCCCGGCGGCATCCCTGCCGGATGACTATTAGGATCGCCCGGCAAAAAGCCCTGTTTAATTTCCTCTGCGTTAGGCCATCCGTCGCCGTCTGAGTCTTTGGCGTAAATGGATTCGATGATTTGAAGAGTTATAACGTCCCCACCCGATCCTTTAAGTGCGGATTTAAGGTCCTTACCAAATTGGTTATGCTCGGGAGCCTTGGTATGACACACGCTACATTCAGCCTTGAAGAGTCTCGACTGATCGCTCAGCTTTAGGGCTGACCTGAACGCATCCATCTGTTCCGGTGTCGCTATTGCAAATATGGACGTCAGTGCCAAGACTAGGACGAACAGTAGCTTCATGACTTTTGCTTCCTTTTGGAATTGCAAGTGCCACACCCACAGTCCGGCTTGCCGCCAGGCGTACCGATTCCTATGCTGCGTAACATAGTTCTAACTATGAGTCCGCAGCAAACGAAGACAATCAAGGCAATGGGCCAAGGCACGACTATTTCACCTCAACAGTAAATCCAAGCGTTCGAACCTTTCCATGCCAATCGAATTGGGCATAAGCACGGTATGTTCCAGGCTTTGGGAACCTTCCGTTGAACTGAACAACGCCTTTCGTAACTAGTGCTTCGTTAGCTGGATCTTCTTGTGGATGGCTGTGAACGACCGTCGTGCCATCCTCGTGAAAAATCATGAGGTGTCCAGCAGCCCCAAGCCACTTCACGGTGTCGCCAGCGGGCATTCCTGTTTTCTTATCAAAGAGCTTGACTCGAAGAGTTGTCATCCGACCAACCGGAATCCGGCCATCGGCGGCACTGAAAACGCCTTTGAGGCCCCCGTCTTCGCCCGTTCTTGTCAGCCTCAGACGAGTATCCCAAGTTGGTTTTGGACCCGCCACTTTAATTGAAGCAACCAGAATGCGGGAGCCTTTGCCACTTGGCGCGACGTCGCCGTACACCCAATATTCTCCCCCAGCAGGAACAGTCAATGGAATGGACCATGTTCCGTCTTCAGACATCGTTGGATGCTCATGAACGAACCAATTTAGATCGTGGCTCGCGATGAGTAAATGAAAACGCTTCGTGTGAGCCTCATCAAATGCAGTTTGTGCCTTGCTGGTCTTGGTTTCAACGACACGCATTCTGAGATTGCCCTCGATTCCCGCCTTTGTCGGCGCACTGATTATCTCGAGCTTAAATGGCAGGGTTTTGCGTACTTTAGAAGTTCGTTCGTCTTTGACATCAACTAGGAATGTAGCTTTGAATGGCTTTTCGTTTGGAGGGGCAAGATTTAGATCAATTTGGTAGCCGCCGCCATGCGGAAAGAATAGGACAATGCCATATTCTCCTGGAACGCCTTCTCGGTGAATGTCAGGTTTGGCAGCTGGCATTCCCGCCATACTTGGCATAGTTACTGTGCCTGTGGCTTCTACATTGGCAACTCCTTTATATCCAACTTCAACTGGATCCTTTTGCGTTGTGTCAGTTACCCTGAACTCAACGTCCACTTCTTCTTGAGCAAAGAGGCCCTCTTCGGGTACTCGAAGCTCCACTTGGTACTTACCAACTTTAGCGATATTCTTCTGTGTTGGAACCGAAGTTGTGAATGCTGATCTGTGGGTGGCCCCGTGCCCCGCAGGCGAAGGACTTGCTGGAAGTCTTCCACTGAGGAGAATAGCCACCGCAAAAAGTGCGGCGAAAGATTGAATCATGTTTTTCCTGTCGTTTTATGGTCGTGAATGGCGAGAGCGCGACGCAAGAAAAGGCGTCAGCGCATTGCTAATTCACGCGACAGGGGGTGCGCGGGAAGAAAGGGAATCGATCGGGCGGCGCAAAGGTGGCCCAGAATCATTCCCGTAGTGACCAGGTTCTGGAACCCGAAGGCGAGCAAAATTGATGGTGAGGGTCTCCGCCAATATGACGGGCAAGTCGACATTGGTTACTTGGACCCTCGCCATTTCGGAAGTTGAAGGAACAGCCGAATCGCAGCTCGCCATCACCGGGCAGCCACATGCATCTTTATGTTCAGATGCTATCTGGGAAGTATTGCCATGAACTGAGCGACCTTGGAATTCATTCTTTTCGTGATCGCAGCAACTTCCATGATCGTCGTCATGATCTTGGTGAGTGGTCAAGACTTGCTTTGAACCACACCCACCGAAAAGACATCCAATCGCACATACGCTACCTGCTGATGCCTGCAAGATAAGTGCAAACATCATGAACAGAGTAACCAGTACTTTTGGCAACCGTGGCATTGACTTATTGAGTATGACGCGTATGAGTTAAAAATCGTTCCTAAAAACCGAAAGCCCTAATCGGAATGGAAAGTCGTAAGCCCTGCACCATTATCGAGTCGGCACTTTCAAAGAGATATGTTAGACTTGACTACATAAGTAACGACAAAAATGAAAAAACTTCCAGCCCTCGTCGGAATTGCAGTTCTCGCCCTGATTGCGCTCGCGTCTGTCTGCCTGGACGGCTGTCAAGCAAGTTCACCAACGCAAGAACAAAAGAAAGATCAATACTCGCCGAGTGTGGATTCCTCGATGAATATGGATAAGTCTGGGTCGGTGGGCCTTTCGATTATGAGCGATGGCTCCAAACCATCGTCTGGGAAAGAAGTTAGCCTTAAGTTCAAGTTGACAGACATCGCAAGCGGCAAGACCATTATCAAGCTCGAAACAACACATGGTAAGCCACTTCATTTTGTCGTGGTGGACGAAAGCCTCACCGACTTCCAGCATCTACATCCCGCAATGGCAAACGAAGGAACATGGACACAAAATGTAATGTTCCCATCCGGTGGGCGCTATCTCCTATTTGCCGATGGGAAAGCGGGAGGGTCGGGATTTGCGGCTCGCCAAGAAATCCAAGTTGATGGGCCGCCTCGCAAGGCAACTTCAGATTTCAAACCGAACGACACCAGCACGGTAGGCTCAATTTCCGCTACGATTATCGACCCCAATACTTTAAATACGGGTAGCGAATCGATGGTCCGCTTGAAACTCAGCCGTCCAGACGGCTGGCAGCCTTACTTAGAGGCTCCAGGGCATCTCATTATTATTCGCAAGGAAGGAGATGAATTCATCCATGCACATCCGGCTAAGGATTTGAATGATGGGGTGGTGGAGTTTATGGCCGCCTTCAAGAAGCCGGGTATTTATCGGGCATGGGCGCAATTTCAGCGGGAGGATAAAGTCTTAACTTTCCCTTTCACGATTTCCGTGGGCACATCGACGGGCACAGGATCAAAGCCGATGGATATGGAGCACACGGGACACTGAATTACATTCGTTCACGTCCGCTGCTGTTTGGGAAGAGCAGATTCAATAACCTATTAAATTCCGGAACCCGACATCGACGGTTTGCCAATTCAAAGACTGTTATCCGGCTGGGAGGTAATCTCCCGCTTGCGGGTTCGTGACCAATTGCCAAAACGCCAATAGTAATCACTAAATGCTATTTGAAAGGTATAGGTCGGGCCGTGCGAGATAAATGAAATGACAGTTCAACCGAGAGACTTTGACGATACAATCCATGTTAATCCAATCGGAACTATCCAGTCGATTGTTCGTCAGCAACAAACCGGCGGGTTTCTAGGGGTCGAAAGCTTAGTTGTGTTGGAGCCTGAGTATAACGAGTATCTAGTTGGACTCGGAGACTACTCCCATCTTCACGTCATTTACTGGTTGAGTGAGATGGACGAGACGCACGGCCTTCACCGTCCCCAAGGGAATACAGATGTTCCCGTTGTCGGCATGTTCGCCTGCCGCTGACCGCAACGTCCCAACCCGGTCGGGTTGACAGTGGTCGAACTAATTACTATCGAGGGAACGACGCTTCGTGTTCGTGGGCTTGATGCTATCCACGGCACTCCCGTCATCGACATCAAACCGTACTATCCTCCGTACGATGTGCCGAAGGGAGACGTGCGTGTTCCCGATTGGATTTGGAACCTGAGATATTAAATGCACCTGACACATGATAAGGGCACAGCTTGAAATAAACGGAGTTACTGCTTGGGCGATCCCACGTTGGGGACACGAACTCTTCACGGGCGGTGGCCTGTGGGATTACCTAGTTTTCGGAGCGCCTAGCTATGCGGTCGTGCACCTCATATGGAGTCTAACGTGAGCGGAGCCGGACTGAGTGGCTAGTCCCCGTTTGACGATCCACTAGTATGTGAGGATTGCCTCCTGTTCATTATGTTCGTTCGCGAACTTTCTTTCCCACATTGCGGGGGTGAGAT
>JAYVXG010000489.1:0-4605 GCA_043785475.1 Armatimonadota bacterium | reverse complement strand
CGGCAAGATTGCATGAATTTGACCGATTCCCTGTTCCGGGGTTCGTGAATGACTTTCCGGTGGTGTACCTGACAACCTGGGGAACGCTGGGAGTTGAGTTTGCGCTTGCAACCCTTGTTTGGTTTAAGTCATTACGGAAATGGGTTCTCCTTTCCGGTCTCATGTTGCACGGCTTCATCGACTACTCGATGAATATTCCGCTCTTCGGATACCTAATGGCAACACTTTACCTTTCATTTTATGAGGGCGAAGAAGTCGTGGGTTGGTTCGAGCGAATGAAGGCTCGCTTTGGGAAAAAGCCCGTTGCCGGGGCTGCATGATTACCGATCTTCACGTTGAAAATTTGGCAATTATCCAAAAGGCGAGTGTGTGTTTTCGACACGGGTTTACGGCTTTAACGGGAGAGACCGGCGCGGGCAAATCGCTTTTGATCGACGCTTTAGAGCTATGTCTTGGCGAACGGGCCGACACCGAGTTGGTTCGAACTGGCGCGACGAAAGCCTCGGTTCAACTAGTAATTAACCTCTCTTCGAGCCCTTTGGTTTTGAAGTCGCTGGAAGAACTTGGGATCGATTCTGAGCATGGAGTTATTTACATTCAGCGTGATGTGTTTGCCGAGGGTCGATCACAGGCGCGAGTGAACAACAAGCCGGTTCCGATTTCTGTCCTTCGAGAAATTGGTGCCCAAATCATTGACCTTCACGGACAACATCAGCATCAGGCATTGTTGGATGAAGAGACCCACATTAAGTATCTTGATGCTTGGATCGGCGCTGAAGTCGTCGCTTTAAAGGTTCAGGTTGCGGAGCATTTTGCCCGGTGGATAGAGGCGAAGCGGAAATATGATGCCCTTCAGAAGGGTATTCAAGAGCGGGAGCAGAGGGTTGACATGCTCACCTTTCAGATCAATGAGATTGATTCGTTTGGGGTGATCGAGGGTGAAGAAAAGGAGTTAGTTTCTTCGCTGGCAAGATTGGCGAATGCGGAGAAAATTTCGGGCGCAGCTCAGATGGCTCTCGCTTCTCTATCGGTGAACGAAATTAATGCTCGGGATCTAGTAGCGATTGGGGTAAAACATGCCGAAGATATCGCCCGAATGGACGAATCCATCGATATCACCGAACTCTTAGAATCGCTTGAGCTTCTGCAAGAAGGAATTCATAATCTTCAGAGCTATTTGGATAAGATTGACAGCGATCCGGCTTCACTTGAATTGACGGTAGAACGTCTTGACGGGCTGAAGAAATTGAAACGCAAATATGGCGAAACAGAGTCGGAAATTCTAACTTTTCTTCACAAGGCACAATTGGAGTTGGATACCATTACCGACATTGAGGCGAGCGAAGAGAATTTGCTTGAGTCGCTCAGCAAGTCAGCGAAAGAATTAGGCATTGCCTGCACCGGTCTGACTCAGTTGCGGGGATCAAAATCGAAGGAATTCTCCCAAGATGTACAAAAGCATCTTGCGGACCTCTCGATGGAGAAGACCCGTTTTGTAGTGGAGATTAAGCCGATGGATCCGACTCCGGAAGGTGCTGATTTCGTCGAATTCTTGTTTAGTGCGAATGCTGGAGAGGAGTTGAAGCCGCTGGCAAAGATCGCTTCGGGCGGCGAAATTAGCCGCGTAATGCTGGCCATGAAGAGTGCGCTGGCAGGTCGGGCGGGAGTTCCGACTTTGATCTTTGACGAAGTCGATACTGGTCTTGGCGGCGCGGCGGCCGCGGCAGTGGGTAAGAAAATCCGGGCCTTGAGTGAGCACTATCAGGTGCTGGCGATCAGTCATTTGCCGCAGGTTGCGAGTCAGGCTAACGAGCATTTCAGGATCCAGAAAGCAGAGTCGGGTGGGAGAGTCCAAACCGATATCATTCCGTTGTCCGAAGACGAGCGGGTCCACGAGATCGCCCGTATGTTGGCGGGCGACTCGGTAAGCGAACACGCGGTTGCGAATGCTAAAGATTTGCTAAGACTGCTTTAATAGCATTATGTGGAGTGCGTCGGACTTGTCCGAGCTTTGTCCTGCCAGACTTGTCTCGCTGCATATTTTTTCTCCCGCCTTACCCATTGTTGAAGCAGTTTTCGATGCTCAGACTTTGCGTACTGAAACGCACTACCATCGTCTTTGAACTGAATCTTCAAATGTCCATAAATTGGTCCCAATTCCTCAAATGAGAATAGAAACCGATATTCTCGAATGACGCCAAACAAGTAAAAGTTAATTTGAGGGTGAGTCGAACGAATGGAATTCAAGGATTGAAGGAACTCATCTGCCCTCAATTCACCTTGATCGTATTTAAAAACGGCCTCGCCCAGACTACAAATACTCATAACGTATTCTCTATTGAACGGAGGGGGGTCTTCAGTCAAAAGACGTGGCCGAACCTGGCTGACCAAGCGCTCGAGCAGGCCCTCGACCTTCGCACCGGTTAAAAAAAAGGAAATCTCTTGAGCCGCGACACCAATTGGCAAATATGTCGTGTCAAACACCTGAGTCAACTCATCAGCAAATGTTAACTCTTCAAGCAGAATCCATTCACGAAGGACAAAGCTAAGAAATATTTGCGCTCGTTCTTTTGAAATCAGTGAGCATCGCCTAAACCGCAGACGGTCGAAGTCCATGGCTACACTGGGATTTTGCATGCGCCAACCCATATGCCGCATCTTTGACCCGCGGATAATCTTGAGAAGCTGGTCGTGCAATTCAGGTTCAGCCATGATAACCAATTTGGAGGGCCAGAACAATCATCGATTTACTCGCCCTTCATATAAGCTAGCAGCTCGAGGCTAACTGCTACACGCTCCCTACTCCAGTTTCCACTCCTTCTCGACTCGTTTGCCATTAGTGGTCACTACAACTTTGTAGGTTCCGGCTGCGAGGTAGGTTGCGCGGTTCGCGAAGAATGGATCCATAACTGCTTCCTTCCCATTCTTTGGTTTTGTCGGTTTCTTGACTTCGAATTTTTCATCAGTCAATCGAAGTCCGATCTCGGCATTGTTGAAGCCTTTTACGGAATCGATTTCCTTCGTCAAAAGAACTTTTCCGTCTTTATCAACGATTTCGAGTTTCGTCTTCCCTGCCAATTTGGCGAAGAACGCGACCTTTACCGTCGGATTTTTTGGCATATCCGAACTGTATTCTTGTCGCCGTTCATAGCCCCATGAACCACGGATTCCTTCGCTTAACGAGAGAATTGCGAGGTCTTCTTTACGCAGCGCCGGGGTGATTGACAGCACTGCTTTTAGGTTCAAGACGAAACAGCCGCGGGCATGGGTCGCAATCACGAGATCGTTTTCTCGTTCCTGAATAACCATATCGTGAACGGGCAAGTGGCTCATACCGCCATGAAGGGTCTCCCAAGTCGTTCCGCCATCGAACGTAATGTAGACACCCATATCAGTTCCGACATAGAGGATATTTTTGTTCTTTGGATCTTCGCGAACGACGTTGATGGTCTCGTTGGGCAGATTGCCTACGATCGAGGTCCAGGTCTTGCCTTGGTCTGTGGATTTCCATAGGTATGCCGCCCAATCGTCCTCGCGATAACCGCTTTGCGACACGTAAACCGTGTTCTCGTCGTACTTGCTTGCGACAATACGGGAAATCCATTTCTCTGGCTGGGGCGTGGGAATATCGTTCCAAGTGTTGCCTCCGTCCGGCGTTACGGTCATTCGTCCATCGTCCGCACCGCAGTAAATCAATCCGAATTTTAAGGGGCTTTCTGAGACGTCTTTGATCGTCGAATGAGGAACGTCACCATTAGGTCGATTCCTCGTGAGGTCCGGCGAAATTGGTTTATAGGTTCGCCCGTTGTTGAATGATCGATAGAGTCGGTTGAACCCAACATAGACGATGTCACCAATATGAGGCGATAGGACCAGCGGAGAAACCCAGTTGGCACGAACGGTCTCGCCAGGCATTGAACGAGGTCGGGCAGACCAACTGACATTGGTTTTCGTATTTTTTGCTTGGTGGGCACCGAATTGCGATGCCGTGTAGATGATGTTGGTGTCTTCTCGCGTATCGACCGTCACCCATGATCCGTCGCCGCCACCAATGGCTTTCCAGAGATCGGGCCTCGAAACACCCGCGATGTAGGTACTTGGGCCCTCCATCGTGCCATTGTCTTGCAACCCAGTGTAGATGTTGTATGGCGTTGCGTCATCCACGGCCAGGGTCGTCGATTGGCCGACGCTGAGGTTTTCGACGTGATTCCAGTTCTTGCCGTCGTTCCGGGAGACGTAGGCTCCACCATCGTTTCCGACCCAAACCGTGCCCTTGGCCCGCGGGTCAAAATAGACCGCGTGGTAGTCCACGTGAACCGAAAAATCGGCACCAAGTTTCCACGTTGATCCTCCGTCAATTGATCGAAGGAGTGGGGTGCCGGTTAACCAAACATCGTTTTCGTTCGTAGGATTGACGAATACGCGATCAAAGTAGTAGCCGCCAATGGCGCCAACTTTTTTTAGTCGGCTAAACGTCTTGCCGCTATCGACTGATTTGTAGACTTCGTCGTTATTTAGGCCCGGATCGAAGGCGTTTGGGTTCTGCTTTTCAAGCTGAGCACGGACCTCAGCCATTGTCATTTTCTTGTCTTTGACGGCTTTGAT
>JAYVXG010000488.1:0-4614 GCA_043785475.1 Armatimonadota bacterium | reverse complement strand
GCGAGAGTGCACCGGTGCTTTTCAACGTTTCGGTGATCCCGGCTCCGCCTTCCAGAACTTTGGACGCTGGATAGAGCTTTGCCCGCATGTATTCGTTGCCACAGGCATCAGCGGCAAGCATGACAATTTTCGGCAAAGGTACGCCCGCTTGGTAAAGGGCTCCGAACGCTCGGCCAAACTTTGCCATCGAGGTTTGGCGAACGGTTCCGCCAATGTAGGGGATGTAGCTGATGAACATATCCCAGTTGTATTTGATTCGGAAATTGGCGAGGCCGACTCGGAAAAAGAGGAACGTTCCTACTATCACTGGACCGAGGATAAGCCATGTTGAAAGGTTGGTGAGGGGGGACGACAAGCCCTTGGCTCCCGGGGCGATGGCACCGAGGATGAGGTTTGTGCCGAAGATGATCAGCATCGACGCGCAGATGAGGAGCTTCGGATAGAGGGTCACGCGTCGGTACAGGTTTCGCAGCTCAATTTCGTCTTCGGTGTATTTTGAGACGGTGAAAAGCGATTCGTCGAGGAAGCCGCCTTCTTCACCTACTCGGATAATGCTGAGCATAACCGGCGTGAATATCTCTGGATATCGCTGCATCCCGGCGGTCATCGGTCGTCCCGCTTCGACGTGCCCTTTCATTTCGCGAACGACATGCTGGAATCGGGGGTCGCTCGTCTGCTTACTGAGGGTGTCGAGGCTCTGAACCATCGGGACTCCAGCCCGAAGCATGGTACCGAGTTGGTTGAAAAAGAACGCGAGGGTCGAGAGGCTGACCTTTCCGATTACCGGACCCAGGACGCTGGTTGCGACGTACGAGCGTTGCCCGGTCGGGGGCCCGGCGGCATACCCGCTGTGGCCAGCATATGATTCGACGCCTTCTCCGACCGAATCGGCGGCAGAGACATTGTTTGCGACCTTTACGCCACGCCCGTCAATGACGTAGTCCGATGCGTATTCGGTGGGGATGGTGGGTGATTCTTCGCGCGGGCCTTCCACTGCGGGTGCTTTTTGGACGGGAGGTACCATGCCTGCGAGCGGGTCGTTGGCCGTGACCGCGACGCCAATTGATTGAACATTGAGTCCTCGGTTGAGGAGATCGCCCATCGCGCCATCTAAGGTCGAGCCAAAGACGAACCCGTTAATGGATTCTCCGTCTGATCTCAAAGCTTGATATTGGAAGGTGGGCATATCTTTCTATTATTCGACGTTGTTATACATCTTTACCATTCCGCTCGTATACATATAATAGAGAAAACCTACCATGATCGCGGTGAATAGGGCCATGATGAGCATTGTGGACACGTTTATGACGCCTTTTAGGCCGGTCGTTCTCGTTTGAAATTGTTCGCTTTCTGCCTTGGTGATATGGTTGAGGGCACCAGGGGTGTCGCCCACCATTTCTCCATTTTGAACCATGTGGACATATTCGGGGGTCAGGAGGCCACTTCGTTGAAGGACGGAGGCGAGGGGTTCATTTTCGCGGGTAGCTCCGACCGAATTGAGCGCTCGTTCTCGCAAGACGAGGTTGGGGATGCTCGCCGCGGCGATGTGGACCGCGGATGCTGGCGATGCTCCGCCTTGGAGCATGGTTGACATTGACCAGGAAAATCGCTCGATTGCTTCCGATTTTGCCCGCGAGTTTCCAACGGGAACCATGAGCCCGGCTTTGTGGCGAAACTTCCGGAACGGGAACTTGTGAAGGAGCTTTATGAAGATTAGGAAGCCAGCGGCAAGGACGACGGCGAGGAGGAATTCATGCGGAAGTTGGGTCTTAATTTCTGCCAGAAGCGTACCAACGCGATTGAGCTGCCCGTCGGCGTCAAATTGCTTTTGAGTTGTGGACTGTGAGGCTTTTTGGAGTCCGATCCCGCCAACTCCGCAAAGGAGAAGGGCCGGAAACATGATGAAGAAGTAGCTGAATGACAAACGGAAGGCATTGGCCCGTTCGGCTTGTTGGGAAAGGACATCGAATGCCTCGGCCATGTGCCCGCTTTGCTCTCCGGCCTGGACCGTCGCGACTTGATCCGGGTGGAAGAGCATTGGGCGGCGGGACATCGATTCGGACAACGTCATTCCTTGGGCGACTTCGTTTTCCATTTCTGCAAACGCGGGCCGGAATCTTGGCGGCAAGGTTGCGGTGGCTTGCGGGATCATTTGGCTCGACGAAAATCCCGCCCGGATGAAACTCGCAAATTGGGCGAAGAGGAAATAGGTTTGCTTGTTGGTCAACTCCGGGGTTTTGATCGTGGCGGTCTGCGGAGCTGATGTGGACAAATTTATTTGTTGAGAAGCGATAGGGCTTTCCCTAGAAATCTGTCTTGGTTGGCTTTGAACGATTGCAGGCGGTTGGACGGATTGCGCCCGCTGCATTGGTCTTGCCTGTTGCATTGGCCTGGCTTGCTGCATCGGCTTGGCTTGCTGGGGTGGTTGTTGTTGTGGGGGTGGTTGCATTGAGTGAGCGATGAGCCGCAGACCCTTTTGCAACAGAATCAACTCCAATTGTTGGGCGTTGTCTGCCTGAATGGTTCCTTTGATTGTTTTTCCGTTCGTATCAATTGCTTCAAATGGCAAGAACGGCATAAACCAAATCATACATGAGATAGGGTAAGAATCTGGAATGCTTCGTGCGCTAAATGCGGGTGCAATTCATGTTTCCGTCAAAAATCTTACAGAAGGCATTGAAGCCTGCCGTCTTGGGGGCTTCGATTGCCTTGCGATGTCGCCGGGTCTAATTGCTGATTTGACCTCGGATGAGGTCAATGAAATGATGTTTGACGCCCGGGTTGCCCCGGGCTGCTGGGGGATTCCATTTAATTGGCGGGGAACTCAGGAAGAGTACGATGCTGGGCTCGATAAGATGAAGTCGCAGGCTCAGACAATGCACGATATTCATGTTAGTCGATGTGCAACGTGGATCATGCCGGGCTCGAACGAGCTAACCTTGGAGCAGAACGCAGATTTTCACCGGAGGCGCTTACAGCCAATTGCTCAGCTTCTTGATGATTTCGGGATGGTTTTGGGTTTGGAATTTGTTGGTCCCAAGACAACGCGGGACAAGTTTGCGCACCCGTTCTATTACGACTTGAATGGAATGTATGGGTTCTCCCAGACGATTGGATCGAACGTAGGTTTGTTAGTTGACGCATGGCATATGCACACGAGCGGCAGTACAAACGCAGAATTGGCCGCGATTCCGGCGGAGAAGATTGCTTTAGTTCACATTAGCGACGCCCCCGAGGGGGTGGCGAACGATGAACTGCAGGATCATATCCGGTGTTTGCCGTGCCAGACCGGGGTAATCGATATTGCCGGGTTCTTTGCCGCTCTGCGACAAATTGGTTACGGTGGTCCGGTCGAAGCGGAGCCGTTCGATAACTCGCTGAAGGACTTGCCTTCGGACAAAGATCGACTTGAAAGGACGGGGCGAGCCGTCGCGAAGGCTTTTCGAGCTTAAAAAACTGCCCGGAGGTGGGAAGTCATTAGACTTCTGAGCCAAAATTTGCACAGATTCTGCCAAATGGGCTGAATTCTTCGGTTACATCGGCTCTCATATTGCACTTTATTTGAAAATTTATTATATAGGGGTGGGGGGTATTTATGATGTTTCTGTGCGAAGATGAATGAATGGTATTTTCCCTCCAGAAAGGAATAAGTTCAGTTGCCGCGATTTTGACGTGTGGCATAGCTCATGCCGTAATCGTTTCACCTTGGACTCCATCAACGACTCCAAAGTACTATTACGGTACGAATAACTTTGTGAACTATTCGGCTAGAAACGAATCCGGCGAGCGTTTGAAGAGTATCAAACTCTTCGTTGGAGGTGAGCAAACCAAATCTCTCACCAATCAAAGCGGACTTACAAAGCCAATGGTGATTGGAGTGGTCTTTGATTCGACCCACTTTGGCGCCGGGGTCGCCGGTGCATTTGTCGACTGTGAGACTCACTTAGAAGTCGAATACGAAAAATTGGTGGGCGGCAGTTGGGTTGCCCAGCCCACCATTACGAATGGAGGCTCGACGACAATCCAGATAAAGAACCATGCACTTATCACGACTCTAGGCAGTGTTGTACCGTTTAGCATTGCAAATCCAGATTCGCCAAGCGGCAAGAAATTGGCCGACATAATTGTTGATGGCGACTCGGGAATGATGTTGGATGGTGAAAAAGCAAAACTCCAAGCCGCACATATCTATGTCAATAAATTGGGACCATTTCTAGCTTCAGGTTCGCCGGTTTTGTGGACCGCGACTGACTTGGCCAACAGTACGAGTCCAAACCATATCGTCATTGTGAATACTCATGGAGCTCAAGATTTACCCAAGATGGCGGATGGAGCAGGATCGCCAAATGTCGAACCTGGACCTTGGTATTCACAGATATTTGCTAATTTTGGAACCGATAAGAAGGCTCCGCTCAATGCTTCGGCGATTCCTCCCATAAACTTACTATTCCTCTTTTCGTGTTTTCAGGGTTCATACTCAGATATTTCTGGATGGGGAATGGAGTTGTTCCCGTACGGCAATGAGTTTCGACCTGGCTTTACGAATGAGGATCAGGCGTGTATTGGATTCAATGTAGCTATCAATGCGTATTGTATATCGTATATTAGTGAATC
>JAYVXG010000487.1:0-4616 GCA_043785475.1 Armatimonadota bacterium | reverse complement strand
AGCGAGTCAATAGTGGGTTTATCGGAACCAATCTTGAACAAGAATTACGATCGAGGGACCTGACCGAACTTGTTATTGTTGGCCTCACCACTGACCATTGCGTCTCTACGACAACGCGAATGGCGGCCAATTTTGGCTTCACCGTTCAACTCGTCTCGGACGCGACTGCCACCTTTAATCGAGTCGGGCCAAACGGACAACATTACACCGCCGACCAAATGCATGATCTTGCGCTGGCAAGTTTGCACAACGAATTCGCGACCGTAGTCGAGACAGCTCAACTACTTTCCTAGCAACGTTCGCAAGTGTCGAGCCATCGGCTCGTTTGCCCACTCTGGGTAGGGCGAAACACAGCTGACGTTGATCTCGCAAAGGACGTACGTGTCTTCACCGTTCCCGTCTTTCGGTCCGAACATAAAATCTGCGTCCCAGAGCAGAGGCAAGCCCGAACTTGTTAGGTGCAGACAAGTCAAGAGTTCGCCAAGCCACACCGTATCCATAAGGTTACGGTGGCGGCCAAACTCAGGATCATTTGGCG
Organism: Armatimonadota bacterium; assembly: GCA_043785475.1. Taxonomy (GTDB): domain Bacteria; phylum Armatimonadota; class Fimbriimonadia; order Fimbriimonadales; family Fimbriimonadaceae; genus Fimbriimonas. Next base: position 4,078 of record JAYVXG010000487.1, on the reverse strand, counting down.
GGAAATAGAGCCGAGGCCCCATGTCGGCTAGCTTCCCATTCTCGTCCTCGGGCGCCAAAGCTACCGCGGCTTGGTAGCCAAAACCAGCGACTTCGTCTCGAACCATGTATATGCGGACCATCCCATCGCCGATGCGGGACTGAAAGGGTTGAGCGAACATCCGCCCGCCTAATTCAAAGTAGGGAGCCATCCTGTCGACCGCTGAGTCAAACGATAGCTGTTCAATCGGACATCCTCTTTCCGCGTGGCGAAGATTGATTATAGTCGAGCCAGTAACAAGATGCGTTCCTATTGGCATCGAGAATTTCCATATCCCGCCGCCACTGTGGCCGCGAAACTGTTTGACGACTTTGGCTCCTTTTAGCAGACTCGAACTCAAGCCAATCCGGAGGTCTTCAAGACTCGTAAAGAGTTGCACGTCGGAACCAAAACTTGCCGAGGAAGTGTCGACCAGAACCTGTTTGGTCCCCATTTTCATGATCAAGTCAGGATGGGTAAAGACTCGAATGCCACTGGTTGAGACCTCGCGAAGCATGGCATCCAGCTTCGAACGATCTCGACCACCGACTATTGGATTCACCCAAACTTGAATAGCGTCAAGACCAAGAATCTGATTTCGAACTTCATCAATGAAATCGTCATTGTAAATGACTCCCACCGCCTCCATTCCGCACGCTTCGATGCTCGCCGCCGCGCCGGCAAAACGGCTGGATGAAAGGTCAACCGAATTGCGAGTGTCTCGATCTCCATGCCAAACCAAACCGATCTTCATGACCCGAGCATACCGTTCAGTTCAGTACCGACTCAAAATGGATTCGTATATCGAGGTTAATTTTGTCCGCCCGGACGACCACCTGGGCGAGGCGGAGTTGCGCTCGGATCACCCGTCGGTGGTGGCGCATGATCCGTTGCAGCCGGCGGGCCCAGAAGCTCGGTCAAGATTGGCTTTAGCCCATCTGCCCAAACCTGAAGTCCTTTAACCGAAGGATGCAGGTTATCAAGTGTCGTTCCTTCAAAGAGCTTGCCGTCCTTATCCGCCAGCCCAGCGTTAACATTGAGATATCGGACGTACGGTCGAGACGCCAATTTGGCAAGATTTGCATTAACCCCGTTAATCGTCTTGACGAAACTCATGCTGTCATTGCGAGGAAATATGGCAGTAAGAATGATTTTGGCCTTTGGAGCTTTGTCATGGCAAAGGTCAACAATGGCCCGAACACCGCGCGTCACCTGCTCAATCGATTGACCGCCACCAATATTATTTGTACCGGCGAGGATCACGATAACTTTCGGATTGACGTTTTCTATCTCTCCGTTTTTTAGTCGCCACAAGATGTTCTGAGTCGAGTCAGCCCCCCAACCGAAGTTTCCGGCATTCCAGCCCCAGAAATTAGCCTTCCAGTTTGCATAATTGTCCTTCCAGGCCGTGTCGTTGGTCCCCCAGCGACGGATGATCGAATCACCCTCAAAATAGACGTCAATGCCACCCATGGCCGCCTTTTGTATTAACTGGGAGTGAGCGATCATTGAGTTAGTGTCGGTTCGTGAGGTCGGCAGGTCAGAGGGAGCTTGGTATGGTTCTCGAACGGTTGGGAGCGGCGGCGCAGTGATGAATGTTGAAACCCACTGGAAAAACGTGGGCCAATTGGGAGTGGCTTCGTGGCCGCCTTCGTGCTGTCGCCAAGCAAGTTCTCCGCCGACCAAGGATTGGATCGGAGGCATGGGCGTCATGATGTCGTCGCCACCAGTCGAAATAGCCTTCTTGCCAAGCAGCCGATAGACTGGCGAAGCGAGAATTCCCGCCATAAAGCTTCCGTGGGCGTCCACCCAGTTGGGGTCGCCTTTCTCCGGAATCCCGTAGCTGATGAAGCAGGGCCGTGGGGCGCACAACGCGATGAGTTCGTGTGAATCCACTGGCAGGTCAGCGACCGTCTTTTCGGGATCGGTTGCACCATATTTGAGCCAATTTCCCGCCATCCAATAAAGGGCTCCTCCTGCTATATTCTCAAGTCGCTCGCCAAAGACGTGCCGAAGCAGTTTAGCTCCACCCGCCCCACTTGAAGCGACGAAGGCGACGGCGACCCTTGAATCAAGGGCCTGAGCCGCTAGGGCGGCTTTACCGTATCGAGAGACGCCTTCGATTCCGACTTTAGTGGGATCAACCATCGATGACTTATCCTTTTCGAAGTAGTCGATCAAGCGGCTAAGACCCCATCCCCATGCCCTGATTGCGCCCCAATCGTCGACCTTTCGGGGTTTGCCCTTATTGGTAAGTCCAATGACGCCCATCTCGACGTGGTTGTTGTCCGGTTGAACTGAGGTCGGGATAATCGTCCCGTAACCCCACCCGTGTTCAATGGCTTGATCGGTCCAAGGCTTGGTCATGGCTCCTGGACGTCCACCGCCAAAACCCATTCCGAATCCAAACTCAATCATGATCGGGACGTGCTGGATGGCGTTAGCCGGAACCGTGAAACTGGCCTGAATATTGACCTTCGCGCCGGGATACGACCGATTGTCAACATGTCCAATCAAGGTCTTCGTGATGGTCGGAACGGTTCCACTCATGCCCGGGGTTATGCCCGTGACCTCCCACGTCACCTTCGGTGCATTCTTAGGCACTCGGCCGTAGATTTCACGCTCGAAAATCTCAACCAACTCTCGCCGTCGTTTCCCCCATTGCTCTGGCTTGGTGACCTTGGATCCATTGTTCATCAGAAAAACGTCGGGAACTGTACCCAAGTATTTGTTGGCGGTAACTTCGTCGTCGGCGTTGGGGCCGTTTGGTTGGGCTCCGCCGCGAACGGCTCGAATTCCCAGAAGCTTCATCATCTCGGCGTGATCGTCAAAAGGAGGTTTCATGCCCTGGGATTGCGCAAAGACCATAGTGGGAATAGAGAGAGTTAGGAAGGCTGCTACCGAAATGGCGGCCCGGCTAAACTGTTTCCAAGGAGGCGGCGACATGGTGATTTTTGTAGGCTACCCGATGATGATTCACCGGTAAATCATGTTTCGAAATCACGAGTACCGGAAACCAAAGGTCGGCGGGAAGGGAGTAGGATTTCCTCAAACTGTAAGGTACGTTAGGTCTGTTAGTGCAAGTCCTGAGGTTCCATGATTTTCTCAACCGAGCGTTTGTTCTTTAGGTATTTCGTGCTTGACGATTTCGATGATCTCTTTCGAATGTATTCTGACCCAGAAATGAGGGAGTTTTTTCATGATGGTGTTTTGAACGCCCAGCAGACCCGGGAAGAATTGGAGTGGTTTCTGAATGGTGATCCACGTGATCATCGGCTCGGACTCTGGGCAGTCCTCTTGAAGTCCGACCGTCGGTTTATTGGACGCGCTGGATTGCTTGGATGGGAGATTGATGGGCGGAAGGAAATCGAGATCGCTTACATGATCGACAAATCCTTCTGGCGGCTGGGTTATGGAGCCGAAGTAGCCCGTGGGTTGGTCATGCACGGATTTGAAACAACGGAAACTTCTCGTCTTATTGCCCTGATTGACCCAGAACATGTTGCTTCTAAGAAAACGTCCCAAGCCGCGGGGTTATCTTTTTGGAAGGAAGTAAAGATGGACGGCCTCAAGACAGCTGTTTATAAAATCGAGCGATAGTCAGCTACCGAAACAGCGGGTTGGTGCCGTGCCAAGTTCCTTCAGAATGCAGCACCGCAAATCGCGTAAACGAAGTGCGCCCTCCAAAGTCATTGTCTCGTTGACGCTTGACTTGTTTACGATGGAGACCCGCTCCGTAAGCGAAGTCACGCATTGAGGCAAAATCTTTCCAAAATGTTACCGTGATGCCATCGGTTGCCAAGCCCCCCGGAAACGAAAACGTTTGTTGAGAATGAAGTCCGGGAACCCCTGACATTGATATTCTTACCGCAGTGACATTCGCGCCGAAGTCTCTCACCTTCGCCATGTCCAAGTCAGGACCCAACTCCCATCCCGCCGATGTCACGACGACGATCGGGCTCGCTGCCGGAGGCTCGGGATGCATGATTTCAAACACTGGTCCCGGATGCTCAGGATCCAAGAAATTCGCTTCCCCGTAGTGCCGGAAGGGAGCTAATAG
>JAYVXG010000486.1:0-4638 GCA_043785475.1 Armatimonadota bacterium | reverse complement strand
CAGGATTCCCGCCAAGCCGTTGAAGAACCGCTTAACTCAAGTTAACTTGCCTTTCGCAAGTCTTCGGCATTCAGCAAGATCGGAAGCTTTCCTTGATCAATGATTCCATCAGGCAAAATGACTCGCTTGATATCTTCGGATGAAGGCACTTCGTACATTACATCCATCATCACGCTTTCGATGATCGCTCTCAATGCACGGGCTCCTGTTTTTCGTTTCAGCGCTTCTCGAGCCACTTCGCACAATGCGCCTGGCTCGACAACAAGCTCTACGCCATCAAGTTCGAAGAACCGAGTGTATTGCTTCAGAATTGCGTTTCGAGGTTCACTGAGAATTCGAATAAGGGCCGCTTCGTCCAACGTGTCCAAAGTTGCAATGACCGGAAGCCGACCAATGAACTCGGGAATCAAACCAAACTTGAGAAGGTCTTCGGGCAAAACGTGTCGGAGAATGTCATTTGGAGCGTCGGTCTTGCTTTGAGGGTCTGACCTGAAGCCCATGACGTTCTCTTTCAGCCGCCGTTTGATCATCTCTTCGACGCCTTCGAATGCGCCGCCGCAGACGAATAAGATATTGGATGTGTCGATCTGAAGGTAATCCTGCTGAGGATGCTTTCGACCTCCGCCCGGTGGGACGTTGGCAACCGTTCCTTCAAGAATCTTCAGAAGAGCTTGCTGAACACCTTCGCCACTCACGTCACGAGTGATCGATGGGTTATCGCTCTTTCGCGAAATCTTGTCAATTTCGTCGACATAGATGATCCCTCGTTCGCAAAGCTCCTTTGCGTTGTTGGGATCCATCGACTCTGCTGATTGATACAGCTTGAGCAAAATATTCTCGACGTCCTCGCCTACATAACCGGCTTCGGTTAGGGCGGTGGCATCCGCAATCGCGAACGGTACTTGGAGCAACTTAGCAAGGGTCTGGGCTAGCAAAGTCTTTCCTGAGCCGGTAGGACCAACCATCAGAATGTTGCTCTTCTGCAACTCAACGTCGCCGCCTTTTTCGTTTATCCGCTTAAAGTGGTTGTAAACCGCGACCGAAAGTGCCTTCTTGGCGTGGTCCTGACCAATAACATATTGATCGAGATAGCCAACAATTTCGCGTGGTTTCGGCACCGACCCCGCCTTCATAACTGGAGACATGGGCTGGTGAACTGGTTGCGCAGGCACGGCCACTGCAGCTTTGGCACCTGGTTGGCGTTGATCACCGTCACTATGAAGGATGTCGTTGCACAGGTCGATGCAATCGCTACAAACCGCGCCGTGTAAACCAACGATGAGCTTCTTAACTTGCTCTTTCGCTTTTCCACACAAACAACACTGATCTCTTCGTTCCGTTGATTTTGCCATTCAGATGCCTTCTTTATTGTATAGGATTAAGGAGTTCTTTCCAAGACCTTATCGACGAGACCGTACGCAACGGCTTCTTCTCCCGATAAAAAGTGGTCCCTTTCAACGTCCTTTCGCACCTTTTCTTCGGGCTGGCCAGAGTGGCGAGCCAAAATACCCATCAGGCTATCCATCATTCGATTAATTTCTGCAGCTTGGACATTAATGTCGGCGGCAGTTCCTCGAAATCCGGCAGAAACCTGGTGGATCATGATGCGTGAATGTTTCAGTGCGTATCGCTTTCCAGCTGCACCACCTGCAAGAAGAACCGCTCCCATCGACGCCGCCTGACCAACGCAAATCGTCGCAACATCACACTTAATGTGTTGCATACAATCGTACATGGCCAAACCCGCCGTCACCGACCCGCCGGGCGAGTTGATGTAGAAATCGATATCCTTGTCAGGATCCTCTTTCTCGAGAAAGAGAAGCTGCGCGACGATAAGGTTCGAAACATAGTCATCGACTTCTGTGCCGAGGAATATAATTCGATCCTTTAGTAGACGAGACCAGATGTCGTAAGAACGCTCACCACGAGCTGTTTGCTCGATTACGTATGGTATGCCCATTTATCTCCTTTTACTCCATTCTGGTCTAATCTGCGCCATCCCATAGGTGTACCGCGCTGAAACAGTCTCGAAACATACATTTTCGAGACCAAATCCACTCCCGACTGCAATATTCCGCCAAATTGCCTGGAAGAGACGCGTACAATTGCTGTGCCTTGAAAAAGCTCGTCGAAGGACTGGATTTCCACCTGAACGCGAGCACCTGACTACAAATAACCCCTTCTCGTGTAGAATGACATTGCGCGAACATTCGCAGCGAAAGGAATTGAACATGGTTAAGAAAAAGACTGTTGAAGACCGCCATGTTAATGCTTGTGTTAAGCTCCTTCGTGAATATGGAGCTACCGAAATCTACTTATTTGGTTCCCGAGCAACTGGATCAGCTGACGCAAATTCAGATTACGATTTTGCAGTGCGAGGAGTCCCAAGTACCCACCTATATCTTTTAATATCTCAGCTTGAGAAGGTTGCCGAACATTCAGTAGATCTGATTTTGCTCGATTCCGACACCGATTTCTCACGACATATTGAGACCAAAATTGCCAATGGCTGGGCAGTCAATGTCGGCTGAGGCGATTAGCAATCTGACTTATGAAATCGGTCGCTTAGACCAGCTAGTTAACGATCTCAAAATAACGCTTCGAGATTCAGAACCCAATGATGTGTACGCATCCCACCTTGGTCATATTAACCACAGTTTTATAACGGATTTGAGAAATGTCTAGTCTTTGTTCTTGCAATTCGAAATATTCCTAAACCATCGGGCGGCCATTGGCACCGAAATTTGCTCGATAGCTTTGAAGGTGAATTTGGGGAATGTGCGACAACGATTGAAGAATTGCGTGGTTTCAGGCACATCTTTCGGAACACATACTACTATGAATTGGAGTTTGAACGGGTCGCAGAAGTGTCTCGAAAAATCGAGCCCCTTTGGCAAATCTTGAAACCTTGGCTCGCTTCGGTTCAACCAACGGAGCCTTAACGGATATCCCGGTATGGAGGAAGAGTTGCGAAGCAACCAGGTTCCCAAGCGTCTCGCCTGCATTCCTGAATTAATCTCCCTCACGCAGCTGAGGGAGTCGGTGAGTTTGGCCGTAGAACGAACCGGAGGGAGCAATATCCTCGGTGCGAAAATGAGAAAGTCCCTACGAGTTTCGCTTCCCGGCTTCCCGGCTTCCCGGCTTCCCAGCTTCCTTCGCCTCTAAATCTCCCTCACGCAGCTGAGGGAGTCGGTGAGTTTGGCCGTAGAACGAACCGGAGGGAGCAATATCCTCGGTGCGAGGATGAGAAAGTCCCTACGAGTTTCGCTTCCCGCCTTCTTTTGCAGCGTCCATAATCAAACCAATGTCCGACCAACTCCCGCCGAAGACATCCGAGCGTAGCGAGCTACCTCGTTGGACAGAGAGGTCGTAGAGCAAAAGCTATCAAAAAAATCGAACCACCTTTGCGAAACGGGTGAGTCGATTGAGCGAAGCGAATAATTCTTCGGTCTCCGCATAGCAAACCGAGTCCATAATCAAACCAATGTCCGACCAACTCCTCATCCGGGATGTCCGCCCCGAAGACGACCCCCAACTCGCCGACCTGATCAAACAGGTCATGACCGAAATCGGAGCCGTCGGCGACGGTTATTCAATTAACGATCCCGAGGTTTTGGCGATGTCGCAAAACTACGGTCCACCCCGCGCGGGGCTGCTCGTTCTTACGCGTGGCGACGAAGTCCTCGGCTGCGGCGGATTTGCGCCGCTCACCGACGCTCCCGAACCCGTTTGCGAACTGCGGAAGATGTACTTCCTCCCATCGGCCCGAGGGCTAGGGCAAGCTCAAATGATGCTAACCGAACTCATGAGCCGGGCGAAGGCCGCGGGCTACACCAAAATGTATCTCGAAACGATCACCGGAGCAGACAAAGCCCGGGCCCTCTACGAGCGCAACGGATTTCTTCAGATTTCTGGCCCTCAAGGAAACACCGGCCACTGTTCGTGCGACACGTTCTACGAACGAGAACTGTGATGTTCGGAGCCCGGGCGTCCCCGCCCGGATTAGAGCGTCGGAGCTGGGTTCCCAAAGCTGAATCGGGACCAGCAAGTATCCGTCTCCGCGCTCCTACCAACTGCTAATAGAGAAGTAACTAACCACGCTCCTCACCTCGGGGGAGGTGTCGCGAGGGCTTTGCTGGAGAAGCGAAGCTTCCAAAGGAGGGGGTGTCTTTCCAACCACCAACCTGTAAACTATCCCCAATGCGACGCCTCGTCTGACTCTATAAGGAATACGACATCGTCGAAATCACCGAAGACATCCCTAAATCAAACCTCAAGAAGGGAGCCGTCGGAGTCATCGCCAGTATCGGCGTCGGACGCGGCGGAGCCGACTTCGCAATTGAAATCTCCGAAGAGTGGGAAGACGAAAACGCCGACTATTGTCATTTTGTCTCAGTGGATCTGTTCGAACAACCACCACTCAAAATCATTGACGTTATCCACGACCTCCAAAATGGAACCGAAGACTCATTCAACGTCTTCCCCGACGATCGCCGATTTATCAATATCGAACTTCGCTCACTGGCGAACTAGAAGGTCTGGCTAGTCCCCGTTTGACGATCCATTAGTATGTGAGGATTGCCTCCTGTTCATTATGTTCGTTCGCGAACTTTCTTTCCCACATTGCGGGGGTGAGAT
>JAYVXG010000485.1:0-4645 GCA_043785475.1 Armatimonadota bacterium | reverse complement strand
TCGTGGGCCAACCTTGGCATATCTGGGAAGCGTTCGTTTCCTTTCGACCCAGGACCCGCTTCGTCGACTTTCCCGGGTTGCCATCCATCGTCGATTACCGAAAATGGGCGGTTGGACATGTTCGAGGCAAGATCGGAAACCCGCTTTGAATCTTCCAAAAGTCTCAATGCGGTGTTGTTTCCGTACGCGTAATACCAGTCGTTAGCACCGTAAACCGGCTGCATGGGCAACCGAGGATTCGGGCACAATTCCTTCAAAAACGCATGCAAAGTAGCAAACGGGAGTGCCCCTTCACTTCGATGAACAGTCACTAACTCAATTGAACGTCCAGTCAATAGCAACGGCCGATTGCCCGAACGAACGTCCAAAATCAGGCGGACGCCTTCCACTCCTGCTCGCCAACTTGCCAGCGCATTGCAACCGGTATTCACGCCCCAACAAACCGTCTTATTGCCGTCGAAAGCGGCGAAATACCACGGCAAGATCCGATCATAGTCGACCGCTCCCCAGTGCAAAGTCCCATAACTCCTCTCCCAGGCGTCGCCCAGAACTTTGGCGTTTTCGGCCAGCCCAGGCCCGTAAACCAACTCGATTCCCGCAATCGGATCAGCGGAAGACTCGAGAGTGACCTTACCGTTGCCATCAATCAAGAGGCTCACGCCGGCTCCTTCCCAACGATCCTGTTTGTGGTGAAGTCCAAAAACTCCCTTGGCAGTCGATACCCAAATCTGGCGTGGCTGGTTCATAGCGGTAGTTTTGAGTATGTCCGAAATGTCGGCCGTAGGACCTTTCGCATCGCGCTTTGAACCTAAGAGGTCACGAATTTGTTAAATTTGCAACGAATGTGCGAAAAAATCCGCACATTATTGCAACAAACCATGAAACCTTGTGCTAATCTTTCAGCATGTTCACCAAAAGGGAGTTTTCGTATGCCTAAGATGCTTGGCACCGGACTCAGTCGCCGCGAGCGAGAAATGATGGATATCCTTCATCGCCTCGGTAAATCCAGCGTTCAAGATGTTTGCGACGCGATGGAAACTGCGCCATCCTATTCTTCCGTTCGAAGTACGTTGGGAATTTTGGTTGAAAAAGGCTTTGCGAAAAGCGAAGAAGATGGCAAGCGATACCTGTATTGTGCGGCCGAATCATCGCAAGAAGCCGCCAAGAGCGCGGTCAACAAATTGGTTGACACATTCTTTGGGGGCCGCCTCGAAGGCGTCGTCCGCACTTTCTTATCCGATAAAGAATCCAAGATTTCGGATGAAGAGTTGGACCAACTTGCACAACTAATAGAAGCTTCGAAATCCCGAGAAAAACGATGAACAACTTTCTTGTGGAACTAGCCACCCGATCCTTGATTTTGGCCGCCATCGGGCTCGGACTTCGATTCGCCCTTCTCCGATCCTCTGCCCACGCCCGAGCGAATGTTCTCGCCATCACGATGGGCGGGCTCGTGCTCTTGCCTTTGGCTCTGATTGTCCTCCCCCGTTTGCACGTAACCGTCGCCCAGCATGAAATTATCGAATCCGCTCTGCCTTCCTCAGGAATGATCGCAAATGTCGAGCCATCCTTCACCTTCCCATGGATGCTCGTTTACAGTGCCTGTGTCGCCATCCTCCTTGCCCGGGTCGCGATCTCGCTCTTCAAATTCAAGCGACTAGAACAAGGCTTTGTCCACGCCTCGGCGTCCCTAACCGAGAGAGTCTTAGTCTTGGCCGTCCGGGCCCGAGAAGTCTTTCTCTGTCCAACGGGTGAGCCTCCGATGACCTGGGGCCTGCTTCATCCAAAGATCGCTCTTCCGGCTGAATCCGAAGAGTGGATCGAACCACAACTTCGTTCGGTCGTATTGCACGAAGATGCCCATATCCGACGAAAAGATTGGGCCGTCATGATCGGATTCCGGGCCGCCGCTGCCGCCTATTGGTTCAACCCACTCGTTTGGCTCCTTCAGAAATTCTACGAACTTGATAGTGAAAGAGCCGCCGACGATTTCGTTCTTGCTCACGGAGTAGATGCGCCCGAATACGCCGGACGTTTGGTCGAAGTTGCCAAGACCCTGAGGCACCAAAGGACAAGAATCCCTGCCGTTACAATGGCTCGATCTCACCGGCTAAACGGCCGCGTTGCGTCCATCCTGAGTACCAAAACTCAGCGAGGAATGCTCAAAGGTTGGACTCGGATATCCGTGCTCGGTTTGCTCGTCACCGGTGCCGTTGCCACCGGAACTATCGTGCCAGAAGTAAAGCAAATACGATTAGCCGCTCAATCGCCAATTGACGTCCCGTCCATATTCACCGCTCCGCAGGATAACAATGCTGAAGACTCAAAAGACCTAAACGCTGACTTTGATATGGGTCCAGATAAGGATGAAAACGTTCCCACCAAAATTGAACCAAAAATGCATGTTCATCCCGTCTCCGCCGAAAAATACAGTCGATCAAAGAGTCCAAAGCGATTCAGAACTTCGGAGAATGCGGATGTGAATCCGATCTCTGCTGTCGGTCGGGGCGCCATAAAGATCGAGGTTCCAACTGATGCCGACATGACCTCCTTTCAGAAAGAGATTAGCGACGGAATGAAACAGGCAAAAGATGAAATGACCAAGTCCAAGAAGGACACGGAAGACAGCATTCGGGATGCCGAGACCCAAATTGACAAATCTGAAATGCCCGAATTCGCACGAAAGATCGCAAAGGCGTCAATCAAAATGGCACAAGGCTTTGCCGACAACCTGGTGGATAGCATGCAAATCGACTTCAATTCGAAACAGAAGAAAAGCAAAACTCCTCCGGCCAAGCCTCCAAAGTCCCCAAGAGCTCCTGACAACAAGAAGGACCAATAACCGAAGCGGTTAGTCTCAAATAACCCAAATAATCCGGACCCCTAGCTACCGCTTTACCTAAATTTTCACCAAGAGAGAAGAAAACCATGAATCACAAAACCACCTTCGCCATTGCAATCGCCCTTGTCGGCGGAATCGGAATATCAGTCGCAAACCCTTGGAATCCAAAGGCAACCGCTATAGTCCCAATTCCCCTTATGACCTCGCAGAACACCAAAAATCTGCGCAAAACATCAAGCCAAAACATGGAGACAACTAAATCCTCCCTCAATATGGACGTCGCCGGAATCAAGCACGTCAAGGTCAATATTGAACTTGGAGAAGTCGAACTAGCCACGAATTCATCTACAAAATTTAGCGCGGATATTTTGAAAGGCATCAGCCGTCCGGTTGGTGATAAAGAACGCCAATGGCTCGACAATCCGTGGATCAAAGCTAAACGAGACGGTGACACCCTAATAATCTATGAAGACAAGAGCGTAAAACCGGATCTAAGCAACAGATCTAGAAACGGACGTCAGCACACCGAAATCGACATCTCCATAAAGATCCAAATTCCAAGCGGGCTCAATGCCGACGTGTCTCTAACCGCGGGAACATCGACCATTTCCGGAGATTTCCGATCCCTCTCCGCTCACGTGTCCGCTGGGCAATTAACTCTGGAACGAGTTGACATCGGCGACACGCTTAGCATTGACGTTGATGCCGGAGAAGTTAACGCAAGCCTTTCGCGCGCTCCCGCTCACGACTCGAAAATTCGGGTTGGGGTAGGGGAAATTAATGTTGATCTCAAAGGGGATGCAACCGTTGATGCGAAAGTCGGAATCGGGTCAATTGACGTTGCCGGGGAAACCAAAGACGATCAGCGAGGGCTTGGGGCAAAGCAACATATCAAACTCGGCGCTGGCGGAACAAAGTTCGAGCTTGACGTTGATGCCGGATCAATAAACTTGGGAGAGGGCAGAACAGCCAAGCGCACTCGCGACCATCTGGATCTCGATCTCGACAAAGAATTCGACATGAAATTTGATAAGCAAATTTTCGATGGTGATCAAATTCAAGTGGAAGTATCCAATGCACTCAAGGAAGCCAACGTCGAGATCGAACGGGCTCTGAACGACAAAGATATCCAAGCAGAAATTGCGAATGCCTTCAAAGGTGCGCATATCGAAGCAGCCCGAGCCATGAAGAATTCCGACCATGAAATTGCACAAGCATTGAAAGAGCTGGAGCAAGAAATGAAAGACGATTCAAATGAAAAAGGCCCGTACTCGAAAATAATTCGAGACGCCCTCGATATCGCGCGGCAATCTCTCAAACAATCCATGACTTCGGTTAAGCGAGCCCTTGAATCCGCCAAGATCAGCCAAAAGAGAGCGGCAACAAAAAGGAAAGCCCATAGCAATGAGTAGTGTCAAGCTACGATTCGTAGCCGCCATAACATGTTGCGTGGTGGCTGCACTATCAAGTGGGCAAGCCGATTTGTTAACCAAGATTGAGTCTCCTGCGGTGCCACCGGGAAGTTGGGTCAGACCAACTCTTCACATGTCGAACGCCACCGAACCACCAAAGATTGATGGCGACCTCAGCGATCCCTGCTGGAAAACCGCGACCAAGGGAACCGGGTTCTTTCGGTTTCCAACTAAGGAGGCCATCGAGCAACAAACCGAAGTCTGGATGTGCTCGGACAAGAAAAGCCTTTACGTCGCCTTCCATTGCCTTGAAAGCCATCCTGAATCGATTCAGGCAAAGGAAACTCAGCGCAACGGTAATCTCGAAAACGACGACCGAGTCCTTGTATTA
>JAYVXG010000484.1:0-4669 GCA_043785475.1 Armatimonadota bacterium | reverse complement strand
CGAGCCCAGTCATCCACCGAATCAGGTCGATTTGGTGAACCCCACAGTCCACCAGTGGACCGCCCTCCATCATTCGCCCCTTCCACATCGGACTCTCGAGCCACGCCCCGGTTTCATCCAAAATCCACTGGCCATGCAGGTTCCAAAGGTAAACCATCCGAATATGGCGCACCTTACCAACCACGCCGTCCTCCATCCATCGCTTAAGCTGCAGAGCCACCGGGCTAAAGCGGTAGACCATCCCGACAAAGAACCCCTTCCCTGCGTCCTCCATCACCGCGATCATGTCTGCCGCCTCGTCCTCGTTGGTGGCAATCGGCTTTTCGCACAACACGTGGACACCGTGCTCCGAGCACAGCATCACATTGTCATGGTGGGTAAACAACGGCGAGGCAATCACCACCGCATCGAGCCCTTCGGCAAAGAACGCGGCCTCATCAACAAACGGTTTACCGCCAAACTTGTGAGAGTACGCCTCGGCGCGACCCGTTATCGGGTCAAAAAGCGCGACCAATTCGAGGCCATGGGTCGATAGAATGGCGGGCAAATGCCCAAAATCGGCCACCGAACCACAGCCCATCAAACCGATGCGTGCCATGATTCGCGTGTCCTAAAAATTAACCTCGGCTTCCGCCGGTTGCCGACTGAAACTCGCTTGGACTACCCTGGTAAACCGGGCCGTTGCCGTGTCCTGTGCCTGGGTCTTCACCGGATCGAGTGCCCGATCCCTTCGCTGCTTTGTCGCGCTCGGTATTCATAACCGCGCCCGCGCCTTTCTTGGCACCAGCACCGTATTGAGTTGCGTCTTTGGTTCCGCCGGTAGCATCGCCGATGCCACCATTTGAATACTTGTCGCCAACTACTTCGCCCTCGCCATCCTGGACAGTTGTGGTGCTGATGAAGCTATCTGGCGCCTTGAAACGGCAACCCGAAACAACGACTCCGAGAAACAAGACGAAAACAAAAGCTATCCGTGCCTTCACGCTGATAATTTACCTTAAAACGAGACGTCGACGGGCTCTTCGTGGCCGGTTTCACTACTCTTATAGAGTGCGTCGAAAATGCCATTCAATATCAGGCCGTTCAGCCCCGGAACCGGTGAATCTTTCCCTTCGAGAATCGCATTCACGAACGCCACAACTTCGGCCGTATGCGCCGATTCGACCGTCGGAATATTCTTCGGCTTCATGTCGAACAACTGCTTGTTGCTCTCGGTGTAAATCTCGATCGGATCGTCGCCCCAAATCTTCACATTGGCTCCCGCCTTGGTGCCAAACAACTGGGTTTTCATGATGTCGTTCTCGCCTTGGTTCGCCATGAACGAACTCTCGAGCGAAACCACTGCGCCGTTATCGAACTTGATCAGCCCAACCGCAAAGTCCTCAACCGTAAACTTCGCCCGGTCGTATTCGCCAAAATTGTTGGTCAATTCCGGATTCTTGCCCATCATGTCCCACGTCTTTCCACTCGCACTGACCGGCTTGGGGTAGCCCATCAGGAACAAAGTGAAGTCGAGAATGTGGACGCCGATATCGATCAGCGGACCGCCGCCCTGCTTCTCTTTGTCAATAAAAACGCCCCAGTGGGGCACGCCACGGCGGCGGAGAGCCTGCGCACGAGCGAAGTAGATGTCGCCCATATTGCCCTGCGCGATGTACTCCTTCATAAACCGCCCCGGTCCGCTAAAACGGCTTTGGAGCGCAACCTGAAGAATCTTTCCGCTATCGCGAGCCGCGCTGCACATTGCCTTGGCCTCAACCGCGTTCATCGCCAGCGGCTTCTCGCACAGTACGTGGATGCCCGCCTGGAGGCAGTCAATCGTTGGATCCATGTGAAACTTATTGGGGGTCGCAACCGATACAGCATCGATTTCGCCGCTGGCAATCATCTCCTTATAGTCGGAGTAAATCTTGGTGACGCCAAACTTATCGGCGGCCTCGTTGGCAGTTTTTTCGAATACGTCGCACACCGCAACCATTTCGCACAGGTCGGGCATTGTTGCGTACCCTTTCATATGACAGCCTTGAGCGATTCCACCCGCTCCAATAATTCCAATTCTTAGTTTCTTTGACATGAGCCAAACAAAACGATACCCCCTATCCTTCCAAACTACACCTCGTCAAACTCAAATTCTTGCGCGGTCTCAATCATCTCAAGCTCGTCCGTCCGCGACGGAGGATTAACGTCCTCGCGACGAGTCGCCAAGTACCCCCCACCAAATGCAACCACGAGCAAAACCGTCCAAAACAGCCACGGATGCAACTCCGGAATATGAGCGTTCGATTTATGGAGTTTTGACCACGAACTTCCCGAAATCAGGGCCAGCTTGACCCCCACCCAACCCACGAGCAAAAACGCCACATGATCGAGCGACGGAAACCGATCGAGCAATTTGATGAACGCGCTCGCGGCAAACCGAAGCAGCACAATGCCAATGATCGCGCCAACAAAGACCACCCAAATCTTTCGCTGATCGTTATCGACGAAGGTAATTCCCGCCAGCACCGAGTCCACCGCAAACGCGATGTCGGTCAGTTCAACCAAAAGCACCGTCATCCAAAAGGACCGCTCAAAAGTCCTAACTTTCGCTTCCGAACCAACCCCGGCAAAATGCTTGATCATCACGAACACCAGGTACCCCGCCCCAAGTCCTTGCAACCACCATAGCCTCAGCACGATCGTTGCGAACAAGATCGCAATGAGCCGAAAAACGAACGCTCCGCCGAGACCGTACAGCAACGCCTTCTTCTGCCGATCCTTCGGCAAATGCTTCACCATCATCGCCAAAACCAACGCGTTATCCGCAGAAAGCAGCCCCTCCAACACCGCCAAGGCGGCGATGCTAGCAAAGTCTTTCGCTTCTAATGCTTGATTCCAAGGTCCAATCATCGTGTTCCTGCGCGGGAATGGTTCAAAATATACGACAAAGATGCCTACTTACGTTTACGAATGTTCTGCTTGCGAGAAAGTATTTGAGATCGAACAGCGAATTATCGAAGATGCGCTGAAAGATTGCCCGTGTGGATCGAAGGGTACCGTGAAACGAATCATCCAACCGACCGCGATCATGTTCAAGGGTTCTGGATTCTACGTCAACGACTCGCAGAAGGCAACCGCTCCAGCGGTTAAAACGGAAGAAAAGCCCGCCGCCGCCCCCGAAGCACCAGCGGCTCCAGCCACCCCTGCTCCTGCCGCACCGACTAAACCTACCGAGTCGGTATCCTGACACGAAGTGCCGATCTACGAATTCCGGTGTCAGGATTGCAACAAGAAGTTCTCGACCCTCATCGGCATGGTCGCGGGGGCCGACGATTCCGACTGTCCTCACTGCAAAAGCAAAAACACGTCAAAGCTCGTCAGCAAATTCGCTCGGCACAGAAACGAAGATGATCGCATCGACGCCATCGCCGACAAGCTAGAATTTATGAACGAGCCAGAATCGGGTTCCGATATGCGAGACATCGTCCGCGAGCTTGGCAAAGCCACCGATGACGACGTGAGCAGCGAATTGGAAGAAATGTTTGAAGCCGATATGGAAGGGACAGGAGACGATCTCGATTGAAAGCACGCGGTCAGCTCACCATCATCTGCGGCAGCATGTACGCCGGCAAAAGCGAAGAACTTATCCGCCTCGCCCGACGATCGCTCTACGCCAAAAAGCACGTCCAAGTTTTCAAACCCAGCATCGATGACCGGTATCACCAAACCATGGTCGTCTCGCACATGGGCATCCAGCACGAAGCCGAAACCGCTCGCAACACAGAAGAACTCCGCGCCAAGCTCAAGAAAGAAACCCAGGTACTCCTCATCGAGGAAGTCCAATTCTTTGATCTAAAAATCGTCGACTTCTGCGTTCAAACCGCCGACCGAGGCGTTGACGTGATCTGCGCAGGGCTCGATCAGGACTTCCGGCGGCAACCGTTCGGACCAATGCCAAACCTGCTCGCCGCCGCCGACGAAGTCGTCAAACTCCGGGCAATCTGCATGAAATGCGGAGCACCCGCCTCGCACACGTACCGAATGGTTGACGGCAAGCCCGCCCACTGGGATGACCCAATTGTCCTTATTGGCGCTACCGAAAGCTACGAAGCCCGATGCCGAAACTGCTTCGAAATCCGCCGTGGAAAAAAGAAGTAACCCGATTGCCTCGGTATCGAGGCAACCGGTTTACTCCTTAACCCTCGTCAACTTGAACTCGATCTTCTTCATTGGCGGAGCGTCGGCTTCGACCTTGGGATTCTCAATTTTGGCCTCCATGACCTCCGGTGAAAAGTCGTCCACCCGAATCAAAAACGTGCCCGAGACGTCCCCCGCTGCATCCTTTTTGTCAATCTTTCCCTTCAACGTAATTTTCAGACAATCAACTTCGCCGACTTTTTCTTTACCCACCAGCGTTAGGGTCATCGTCCCGTATTCTCCCTCGAGCAACCAAACCTCGCCAACCTTGACCGCAGCCTTTGGCTCAAACTCGAAAACGTCGTCCATCAGGTTGCTTATTGGGTCGTTATCCTCGTCGTCTGCGCCTTCCTTCTTTACCTTCTTTCCGTCCTTGTCGTACTTCGTCGCTTTGGGTTCGCCTCTGTCCATTGGGTGCTCTTCCCCGTTGACCTTAAAAGTCCCCGATAGCAAGGTTTCCTCTAATTCATAAGCACCGTCCTCCTCAAGACTC